>DASSXA010000224.1:0-4998 GCA_035704315.1 Gaiellaceae bacterium | reverse complement strand
CGCCGGATGGACCGCAACGTCCTGCTGGCGCTGGCCGCCGGGCGAGAGGCGCTGGACGACGCCGCGCTCGATTCGCACTACGAGCCGGGCCGAGTCGGGATCCTCTTCGGCTCCGCCATCGGCGGCTTCCTGGGGATCATGGAGCAGCACGAGGTCTTGCAGGAGCGCGGCCCGGACCGAATCTCACCGCACTTCCTGCCCAGCGTCCTCGTGGACTCCGCGAGCGGGCAGCTTGCGATCTCGCTCGGCCTGCGCGGCCCCAACTACGCGCCCGTCTCGGCCTGCGCAACCGGGTCGCATGCGGTCGGCGAGGGGGCCGAGGTGATCCGTCGCGGCGACGCCGACGCCGTGCTCGCCGGCGGAACCGAGGCCTGCATGCACCCGCTGATCCTGGCCGGCTTCTGCGCCATGCGGGGCCTGGCAGCGGAGGAGGAGCATCCCCCGCGCGCCTCCAGGCCCTTCGACGCCACCCGAGCGGGCTTCGTCATCGGCGAGGGGGCGGGCGCGCTCGTGCTCGAGGAGCTCGAGGCGGCCCGTGCCCGAGGGGCCACGCTCTACGCCGAGGTGCTCGGCTACGGGACGTCGAACGACGCGTACCACATGGCCGCGCCGGAGCCGGAGGCGATCGGCGTCGGCCAGATGATGCGCTCGGCCCTCGAGCGCGCCGGCGTCGAGCCCGAGCGCGTCGGCTATATCAACGCCCACGGCACGTCGACCCCGCTCGGCGACGCCGCAGAGACGAAGGCGATCAAGGATGTATTCGGCGACCATGCCCACGAGCTAGCGGTCTCCTCGACGAAGTCGATGATGGGCCACTGTTTCGGAGCCGCCGGCGCGCTCGAGGCGCAGATGTCCGCGCTGGCCGTCCATCACGGCGTCCTGCCGCCGACGATCAACTACGAGCACCCGGATCCTGTCTGCGACCTCGACTATGTCCCCAACGAGGCGCGCGAGGCTCAGGTGGACGTCGCGCTTTCGAACGCCATGGGCCTCGGCGGCCACAACGCATGTGTCCTAGTCGGGAGGGTCGAGTGAGCTTCATCGTCAACGAAGCGGTCGAGCGCTACGCGCACGAGCACACGACGCCGGATCCGGAGTTCTTCAGGCGTCTGGAAGAGGAGACACGGGCGATCAGCGACTGGCCCCAGATGATGGTGGGGCCGCTCGAGGGTCAGCTCTTGGGCTGGCTCGTCTGGCTCTCCCAGGCGCGTCGCGTGCTCGAGATCGGCACGTTCACCGGCTACTCGTCGATCTCGATGGCACTCAATCTGCCGGAAGGCGGCCGGATCACCAGCCTCGACGTCAACGAAGAGACGACCGCGGTCGCGCGCCGGTACGCCGAGGAAGCCGGCGTCGCAGGCCGAATCGACTACCGCGTCGGGCCGGCGCTCGAGGCGGTCCAAACCCTCGACGGCCCGTTCGACTTGGTCTTCATCGACGCCGACAAGGAGAACTACGTCAACTACTACGAGGCCGTCCTGCCCAAGCTCGCCGAACGCGGGTTCATCGTCGCGGACAACGTCCTGTGGTCGGGCCGTGTGGTCGAGGAAGGTGGGGACGAGAGCACTCAGGCGATCAAGGCGTTCAACGAGCACATCGCTACGGACGAGCGCGTCCAGTCCCTGATGCTGACCGTCAGGGACGGGATGACGCTGATTCGACGACGTCAGGGGTGAGCTCCCACAGCGAATCGAGCACCGCGTCGGCCTGCTCGAGCGCATCGTGGGGCGGGGGGTAGTGCGGGTTGGGGATTGCGATCACGCGCATTCCGGCCGCTTTCGCCGAACGGATCCCGTTGGCCGAGTCCTCGATCGCCGCCACTCGCTCGGGCGACACCCCGAGCCGCCGCGCCGCCTCCAGATAGACGTCGGGCGCCGGCTTTCCACGCTCGACCTCCTCGGAAGAAACGGTGACGCGGAAGAGGTCCGCGACCCCCAGCAGCTCAAGGGCCAAGTCGATCAGCGCTCGGTTCGAAGAGGATGCGAGGCCGAGCGGCCATCGCTCTCCGATCCCGCGGACGGCCTCGACCGCGCCGTCGATGACCGGGAGCTGCTCGCGGTAGCGCTGCTTCATCCGCTCGACGACGAGGCGGTTCAACTCTTGCGGCGGGTCGGGGAGGCCGAGCTCGTCGTGCATGTACTGCGACCATTCGATCGAGCTCATTCCCATCATGTCTGCCTGAGCCCGCTCGTGCCAGCGCCCGCCCCGTTCGCGCGTGAGGGCCTCGCGCACCTCGTCCCAGACTTGCTCCGTGTCCAACAGGAGCCCGTCGAGGTCGAAGACGACGGCCTCGATCACGCCGACGAATAGCCCTGTCGAACGTAGACGAGTGCCGGCCGGCGCGAGCCGACCTCGGCCCAATCGACCTCGCCGACGAAGAACGTGTGGTCGCCCGTCGGGTGCTCGGCCTGCACGGAGCACCGGAGCCAGCCCAGCGCGTCGGCAATGAGCGGCGGGCCCTCGACCTCCTCGCGCACCTCGATTCCCGTCCAGAGCGCGATCGGCGGCACGCTCCTCGCAAAGTGTTGGGCGAGCGTCGCCTGGTCGCCGGCGAGGAGGCTTACGCCGAATTCGCCGGCTCCACGGAGGAGCTCGTGCAGCTGCGCCTGCTCGCCCAGAGCGAACCCGACGAGCGGCGGCTCGAGCGACAGCGAGACCAGCGAGCCTACGGTCAGCCCGGTGCGCGTGCCCTCGAGCTCGATCGTGACGACGCAGATTCCGAACGGAAACGACCGCATGACCTCCCGCAGGTCGTCGCCGCTGACCATGCGGCGGATCTTAGGGAGGTCTCCGCAGCGCGACGCTACGATTCGACGACTGCGGCAGGGAGGAGAGGAGCCGACGTCTACGTCCCTTCGTTGCCTGTTTGCTGCAGCCCTCGTGGGTCTCGCCGCGTTCGCGTGGGCTGCTAGCGCTCCGGCCGACGGCTCGGGGGCCGTCGTTGCGTACCCGTCGTCTCAGTCGATTACCGCTTCCGGCCGGTTGCCACCCGGCGGAAGGAGAGAGCTCGTCTACAACGCGGCAATCGGTGAGCGTGAGGGGGCGCTTCTCGTCGTGAGAGGTGCGAAAAGAATCGCCGTCGCAGTTGAAAGGCCGGGCTCGGGCGCCCTCCCGGTACGGCTCTTCTTCGCACACTTCGTCGGCGCCGGAGGACGGCTGGTGCCCGATGCGCTCGAGCCCTGGGACGGGAGCACCCGCGTGGCCGAGGAGGAGAACCAGCCCGTTCTCGTGCAAGTCGAGGTGCCGTACGGCACGCTGCCTGGAGGCTATGTCGGCGCGCTCGCGGTTACGGCTGACGGCCGTGCGACGAGGGTGCCGCTCAGGCTCCAGGTCTTCCCCGTCAGCCTTCCCCGGCCCGAAACGCGAGTCGGAAACCTCCTGACGTCGTTCTACGTGAGTCCTCAGTCGTACGTGTCCAAGGCCGAGCAGCTCTACGACTTCACGACCCACGAGCAGCGGATCGGCGCGAACCGCTCCCTCTTCGCTCTCCTCGGCTCATACCGGATCTCGCCGGCTTCGTGGGGCTTCGCGGAGCCGAGAGGGCCACGAGGCTACAGGTCGAGCCCGAAATGGTGGCGGGATTCGGCGGCGAACTTCGTTGGGCAGCTGCGATCGACTCCGGGCTTCTCAGCGATGCGCATTCCCATCTCCAACAACCACACGGCAGAGCGCCACTACATCGCCGGTCTCAGCCCCTTCGAGCCCGAGACGTGGTGTGGCTATCTCCGGCGGGTGCGCACGTTCTGGGCGCGGCACAACGCACTCCGCGCCGATTCGATCCCCTACCTGTACGGGCTCGACGAGCCGGGAGCGGCCGGCCAGCGCGTGGTCGCGCGGCAGGCTGCGACTCTCCATCGGTGCTTTCCGGAGGGTAGGCAGCTGATGACCGGCAACCCGTCGCGAGCAAACATGTTCCTTCGAGACGGCAAAGCCGGGAACGACCTCGACATTTGGACCGTCCTCTCCCGCCGCTACTACGGCAGGTTCGCGCGAGCAGGCAGGAACCGGGCGCGCGGCTACCTCAAGGTGATCAACAAGGTGCGTGCGCGCGGGAAGATGGTCTGGTCGTACACGTACACCGGAACGCCGGGCACGCCCGGTTTCGCGGCCACCAAACCGCTATCGAACCCGCGCGTGTTCATGCTCTGGAACGCGCTCGAGGGGATCGACGGCGTCCTCTACGGACAGGGTACGACGAGCTACTGGAGGGCGAATCCCTTCGAATCGATCGGCACGGGCGAATTTGTGCTCCTCTACCCCGGCCGGTCCGGCCCGATCGCGAGCGCCCGGCTCGAGCAGATCCGCGACGGGATCGAGGATTGGGCGATCTTCAACAAAGTTCGGGAGCGGCGAGGGCTCGACGAGGTGCGCGCGATTCTCGGCCGGGCCGGGCTCTTCAGCGCGACGCGCGCCCGCGTTCGGCTCGCCTGTACGCTCGGCTGCGAGCTGAAGTCCCGCACGAAGTTCGCGTGGCCGCGCTGGTCGCATGACGCCTCGACTCCTCGGCGGATCGAGGCGGCGAAGCGTGCGGCGCTCGCGCGGGCTTAGCGATCCTCGTCGCCGAGCTCTTCCGCGAGCAGGGCGACGGCGAGCGAGCGCCAGGCGAGGTCCGGTTCATCGAGGAGCGCCTCGAGCAGGTACGTCGCACGCGGCAGCCCATCGGCTCGTTCCTGCAGCGCGCGGAGAGCGTCCAGCAGCTCGGCGCGGCGCGACGGAGAGTCGAGGTCGTCCGCCAGGGTCGAGACCGCCTGCCCGTCGATCTCGAGCTTCCGGTGTGGGTCGCCTCCCGCGGCGAGGACGAGGAGCGTCCTGCGGAGCGCCGAGCGGACTTCTTCCTCGGGAAGGGAGACGGACTCTCGCGCGACCATGGCGAGCATCGCGCACGCTTCCGCATCCCCCGCCTCGCGCAGGCCAGGCTCGATCTGCTCGAGGATCTGGCGGTCGGTGTCCACCGCCACAAGGGTACGAGGCTGCGACGGCCCGGAACGTGATCTTCCT
>DASSXA010000188.1:0-2467 GCA_035704315.1 Gaiellaceae bacterium | reverse complement strand
GAACTGGCGGGCAACCTAGTCGATCTCTGTCCTCAGCTCGCGTCCTAGCTGAAGGCAGGACGACTTGCGTCGCTACGGCTCCCCGACCCGGTTCGGTGGCCAATAAGTTACTTCTGCCCTGCCGATGATGTTGTCTCGAGGGACGACGCCCCAACGGCGCGAGTCGCAGGACATCGTGCGGTTGTCGCCAAGGACGAAGTACCCCTCGCCGGCGATGTTTGACCAGTCTCCGCTCTCGCGACCGCGGTAGCCGGGCCGCAGATAGGGCTCTGCGAGCCGGACGCCGTTGACCAGGACGAATCCGTTGCGCATCGACAGCTTCTCGCCGGGTAGTCCGACAATCCGTTTGATGTAAGTGCCACCTTCGCTGCAGGCGGCCGCGACCCGGGCAGGCGCCTTGAAGACGATGATGTCGCCGCGCCGCGGCTCGTGGAGCCGGTACACGAGCCGGTTCGCGATCACTCGGTCCGACAGCCGCGAGAGGCAGCCAGCGACAGGCTTCGCGCAGTGCAGGGTCGGCTCCATCGACGGCGAGGGAATCCGATAGGGCTTCGCGACCTCCGCTTGGAAAACAAACACCGCACCCGTAGCCAGGGCGATCGTCAGCGCCCAGTCCACCAAGGTTCGGAGCGGCTTCGGAAGCCGCGACCGTGACCGATCGAGAATGTGCACGGGACTCAGAATGCCAGCAAGGTGTTCTCAACCTTCGTCAACAGAGTTAGGGAGTAGCCGCGCGGCCACTCCTAGCTCTCGGTCGACTCTGGCCGGAGTTCACTTCAGGCGACTGCTACGACAGCGCCGGAACCACCACAGTTAGGAGCTAGTGCACAGAACGGCGGGTGCGCGCTCTTGCGGACCTGGGCCGCTGGGTTAGCGGTGCCGGCGGTACCGCAACTCGAGGATCCCGTTGCTGGAGGCGGTGCTGGAGACCAGGTCGAGCCGGTAGGACTTGGGGACGCCGTCGAACAGGCGGGTGCCCTCGCCCGCAACGTAGGGGAACAAACTCACGTGGAGCTCGTCGATGAGGTCGAGCCGCATGAGCGACCGCCAGAGGCTGACGCCGCCCCAGACCACGATGTGGCCGTCGCCGCCTCGCCTGAGCTTGTCGATCTCTTCTGCCGTGTCACCAGCGGCGATGGTGCTGTTGGCCCAGTCGGCCGTCTTCAGGGTCCGGGAGAAGACGACCTTGCGCGCGGCGTTCAGGATCGGGGCGAAGGGGTGGTCGGTGGCCGTCGTTGTCATGGCCTCGGCGATGCTCTCGTAGGCGGTGCGGCCCATGATGTGCGCGTACGCGCTCTGGAGAAAGTCGAGTTGCGCCGGGTCGTCGGGCTCACGGTTTTCGGGCAGGGAGAAGACGAACTCCCAAAACTCGGTGCCGTCGTCGGCGAGCAGGCCGTCGAGCGAGTAGTTGAACACCGTCGCTATCAGCTTCCGCATGATCAGATGTCACCTGAGGCCGGCGCGGGGATCATTCGTCGTCGCGGTCGGCGGCGGCGGGTGCATAGTGCGGGCGCCCGGTGGGCCGGTAGACCTGGATCGTCACGCCCTTCGAGTCGACTCGCAAGTCGACCAGGTCGAGCCCGATGTCTGGGCCGGCGTCGGGGAACAGCCGCGCGCCCTGGCCGAGGACCACGGGGACGATGAGCAAGGTCATCTCGTCGACGAGGTCGTTCTCGAGCAGCCAGCGGATCAGGGCACCACTGCCGTGCACCTGTAGCTCACCCGCCGGCTTGGCTTTCAGCTCGCCGATGGCCGCCGCGACGTCACCGGAGAGGACGGTCGTGTCCGCCCAGTGCGCTTCGTTGAGCGTGCTCGATGCCACGTACTTGGGCCTTGTGTTCAAGGCATCTGCGATCGGGTGGCTGCCCGGATCCTCCGCCGCGGCGCGAGCCCACTCCTTTGCGCCCCAGTAGCCGGCGAAGAGCTCGTAGGTTCGCCGGCCGAACAGGAACGCGTCGGCGCGCTGGTAGGTCTGGTTGATGAACGTGAAGGTCTCGTTGTCGAACACCCCCATGGCCCATCCGCCGCGCTCGAATCCGTTTCTGCGGTCCTCATCCGACGCGCCGCCGTTTCCCTGCATCACTCCATCGACGGTGACTTGCGTCATGGTGGTCAGTTTCATGGGTTCCTCCTTTCTCTCGTGGTGGTCTTTCTCGTTATGACCGCACCGAGGCGCGGAGCTCATCGGTCGCAGCAGAGTCCGTCCGGCCTAAGCGAACTAGGACCGCAATCTGGGCCAGTGATGCGGAATTTCCCCTGAGCATGTGGTCTCTGCGTGCCGCGGGGCCTCTTTCCGGACTGGGCCGCTGCGTTAGCGGTGCCGCCGGTACTCGAGCTCGACGATCCCGCTGCTGGAGACGGTGCTGGAGACCAGGTCGAGCCCATAGGACTTGGGGACGCCGTCGAACAGCCGGGTGCCCTCGCCCGCAACGTAGGGGTGCAGGTCGAATCGGAACTCGTCGATCAA
>DASSXA010000155.1:0-7442 GCA_035704315.1 Gaiellaceae bacterium | reverse complement strand
CGTCGCCTGGCCGTAGAACTCCGACCGAAGGCGCTCGACGACTTCGGGCTCGTCGCCGCGCTAGAGCGACTGGCCGAGACCTTCGCCGAGCAGACCGGCATCCGCGTCCACGTCCAGGCTGCGCTAGGCGACTCACGCTTGAGCGGCGAGACCGAGACTGCCCTCTACCGCATCGTCCAGGAGGCACTCACGAACGTCATCAAGCACGCGCAGGCAGCGACCGTCAGCGTCGTGTTGACGAGGAAGGGCGACCGTGTCGTGGCCGTGATCGAGGACGACGGACGCGGGTTCGACCCTGCAGACACGAGCGACGAGCGGCTCGGCCTCCTCGGGATGGGCGAGCGGATCGCGCTCGTCAACGGCCAGTTGTCCGTCGAGTCGCGTCCGGGCGAGGGTACGACTATCGCCGTGGAGGTGCCGAGCGAATGACGATCCGGACGGTCATCGTCGACGATCATGCGGTGGTGCGCGCGGGGCTCCGGCTCCTGCTTGAGGCCGAAGAGGACATCGAGGTGGCGGCCGAGGCCGGGGACGCTCGGGAGGCCGTGTTCGAGGCCAGGGCGCAGAAGCCGGACGTGATCCTCCTCGACGTGGTCATGCCGGGACGCAGCGGGCTCGAGGCGATACCCGACCTCCTCAAGGAATCGCCCGAAACCAAGATCCTCGTGCTCTCCATGCAGGACGACGCGGCCTACGTGCGCGAGGCCTTTGCGTCAGGCGCGAGCGGCTACGTGCTCAAGGAGGCCGCCGATGCCGAGGTCGTCGGGGCTGTGCGCGAGGTGGCGGAGGGCCGGCGTTATGTCCATCCCGTGCTCGGCGCGCGCCTCGTGGCTGCAGACGCCGACGAGCGTGCGAAGGCGGAAGAAGATCCGCTGTCCGAACGCGAGCACGAGATCCTTCGCCTACTTGCTCTCGGCCATACGAACCAGGAGATAGCGAGCTCGCTGTACCTCTCGGTGCGGACGGTCGAGACGCACCGGGCCCACATCATGCAGAAGCTCCGGATCTCCACCCGCGCCGAGCTCGTGCGCTACGCGCTCGAACACGGGATGCTGGAAGCCTCAGCCGAGTAGGAAGAGCTGCAAGCCGACCATGACGGTCGCGGCCGCGAGCATCGCCGCGGCGACCGGCAGCGGGCGGGCCGTTCGGAGGGCGTCGGGCACGAGTTGTGCCGCGACGAGCCACACCATCGCTCCCGCGGCGAAACCGAGCCCGAACGGCAGAAAAGGCTCGACCCACTCGACGAGCAGGAAGGCCGGCACGGCCATCAGAACCTGTGGAAGGCTCGAGAACACGCTCCAGCCGGCGGCTCGAGCGACGGAGATGCCCTTCGGCACCAGGACGAGCGCGATCGCGAGCCCTTCCGGGATGTTGTGCAACGCGATCGCCGTCGTGATGAGAAGGCCGAGGGTCTCGCTGTCACCGAATGAGACTCCGACGCCGACCCCTTCCGGGAACGAGTGCAGCGTCATCACCCCGACGATCATCACCGCGCTCAGGGCATCGGCTCCGCGAAGTGCACCGAATGTGAGCTCGTGCCGGTGGCCGAGCATTCGACGCGTGATGAAGATGAAGGCCGCACCTGTGAGCACGCCGAGGACGGTCCGCGCCGAGCTCGATCTGATCCCCTCCCAGCCGAGCCCGACGCTGGCACCGGCCATGAAGCCCGCTGCTACTGCCGTCGCGAGGCCGACCCCGCGCCCCCCGATCACCCGTCCAAGTCCGAGCGGGAGAGCGCCAAGTCCAGTCGCGAGCGCAGTCAGCAGCGAAGCCGCGAAAACCGTCGCAACGGTCATGCGTTCATCCCCAAACGAAAGAGGGCGGCCTTTCGGCCGCCCTCCCCTTGTGAGCGGAGTCGCCGCTCAACCTGTCGCGCTGACCGGCCTCGGAGCCGGCTGTGCAGCCTCGCTCGGTCGGAGCGCGCCGCCCAGCGTGAGCACGAGGAACCCAATGCCCGTCAGGAGGAGCATGATCCCCATGGCGATCGAGAAGAACGCCACGCGCTCGGCGAAGAACGACACGTTCAACGCGGTCGTCAGCGCCGTCTCTGTCACCCAGATGTTCCGGAGCCCGTTCTCGACCGGCTTCCCGGTCTTGGGATCCTTGGCCGCCTTGCTCTCGTCGGAAGTGGGGTTGCCCTTCGCGTCGAGGAAGCGACCCATCTCGGCGTATGTCTGACCACCGGTGGCCTCCATCGTGTGCTTTCGCATCACTGCGGCGAACTTCTTGGCTTCACCGCCTGTATCGACCTTCTGCCCGGGAATGGACGAGTCGGGCGTGCCGACGATGTTCTCCCGAGCCAAGTTGTCGCGGACCTCATTGACGCCCGCAATTCCGATCCCAATCGACCCGATGCCGAATGCGATCAGGATGATGCTTGCCGCAATACCTCCATATTCGAAAAGCTTGCGTTTCACGGCGACTCCTTTCTCTCTATTCCTATGAGTCGATGGTGCCGCCGTAACGCCTCCGGGCCATCGTGGTGGAGCCGTCGATACGTTGCGGGTTTTCACGGAGCTGCGTGGCTAGGCCAGGAGCGTCTCCACGGCCTTGGCGATCACAAGCTCCTCGCGAGCTGAAACTGCTTTCACGGTGAAGTCGCCGAGGAAGCGCAGGCGGCCCGCGACTGCGTCGCGGACGTCACTGCGGTTCTCACCGACCCCGCCTGAAAAGGCAAGCGTCTCGAGGCCGCCGAGAGCCATGGCCATGTGCGCGACGGCGCCGGCAATTCTGTAGGTGTAGACCGCAAACCCGAGTGGATCGTCGAGCCCGCCGACCGCCGCGAGGCCCGACTCGTGCTCCAGCGCATCGTCCAGTTCCTCGGCGCTTAGCTCGCGCTGCCTCAGGAGGTAGATCAGGGCGCCTGGATCGATCGACCCGGAACGCGTGGCCATCGGCACTCCCTCGAGCGGGCTGAAGCCCATGGTCGTGTCCACCGAGCGGCCGCTCAGCACCGCCGTGACCGAACAGCCGCCCCCGAGGTGGCAGACAACGATCCGCTCAGCCTCCACCTGCGCGACCACCGATTGCACAGCGATCCCGTGGAAGCCGTAGCGGCGGATCCCCCAGTCCTCCCTCCAACGGGCCGGGATCGCGTAGGTCGCCGCGTCGTCGGGGATCGTCGAGTGGAAGGCAGTGTCGAAGACGGCGGCGTGCGGAACGTCGGGCAACGCCTCCCGAGCGGCCCTGATCGCCTGCAGCGCAGGCTCGTTGTGCAGCGGGGCAAGGGGTCTGAGCTCTTCGATCGCTGCGATCACCTGTTCGTCGATCAGCGTGGGCGCGAGAAAACGGTCACCGCCGTGGACGACGCGGTGCCCAACCGCGTCGGCCTGGGCGTAGTCGTCGACAGCGTTCGCCACCCCGCCTTCGACGAGGTGGCGCTTGAGGCTCGTGGAGCCCGCGTTGACGACGAGAACTATCAGAGCCTCGGACGGGGTGAGGGCTCGTCGCCCGGGTGCGATGGGTGGTGCGAGGCAAGAACGCAGGGAGCGCTCGTATCCGAAGTGATACGGGTGCGACTGAGGACGCGGCCTCGCGGCGTCCAGCGCGGCCGGGCGGCATAGCGCCTCATCCCGTTCGAGGCTCTCATCGAGCGTTACTCATACCGCAACGCCTCGGCCGGGTAGATGCGGGATGCGCGGACCGCCGGCGCGAGGGTGGCGATGAGCGCCGCCGCGTAGACGACGGTGAAGATCATCGTTAGGTGGAGCCACGGCACATCCATCGCCAGGTCCTGCCAGCTCGCCTGGCTCGCCACGTCGTTGATGACGTTGTTGGCGCAGATCAGGCCGAGCCCGGTGCCGACGAAAATCGCTGATAGCGCGATGAACGACGACTCGATCAAAAAGCTCAGCTGGATCATCTGCTTGCGGAACCCGAGTGCCCTCAGGATGCCGATCTGTTGTCGCCGCTCGACCACCGCCCGGGCGCTGATCACCCCGAGGGCGGCGATGCCGACGATCAAACCGAGACCCATGAAGCCCTCGATCAGCCGGTTGAACGTGGTCTGGACGTCGAGGGCGTCTTTGACGATCTGCCTGATCGCATCGGCCTCGAGGCCGTTCGCCATGAACGCCGACTCGAGCTTGGGCGCCGTTGTCCGAGCGTCGACTCCGGGGGCCACCGTGAAGTAGTAGGCGGTCGGGCGCACGCGGTGTCCATACGCCGCCGCAAGCGTCTTCTGGGACGTGGAGATGCCGTACATCTCGGGCGGTGCGCCGTCCTCCAGCACGCCGATCACCGTCAGCGTAAGCGTCTTTCCGGTTTGGGGGTCACGCGTCGCGACCGGGATCGGGTCGAAGACGCCGTCCTCGACCACGAAGCCCTTCAGCTTGAAGTCCGGCGGCACCGCGCCGGCGCTCCAGTTGTCACGCCTCGGCGCCACGATTCCGTCGACGACGGCGAGCCCCGGCTTCTCGGCAATCGCCTGCCAGACAGCCCGCGTGCTGTCGTATCCACGCGCCTTCGTGGCGAGCTTGAAGGTCGTGTTGCGGAGGAAGGCCTCGTCGAGGCCGCGCAGCCCGTAGTCCTCGAACTGCTTGTTCTCGTAGCGGCCGACCTGGCGGACCTTCGCCGCGAGAAACGACTGCTCCGAGACGACCGTGAACTGGGCCGGGTCGAGACCCGGAGCACGGCGGATCGCACCTTTCATCCCGGACACCGGGTTGGTCGGCGACGCCTGGGCCCTGATGTCGAAACCGCCGCCGAAGCGGTCGAGCTGCTGGTTCGCTTGGACGAACGACCCGGTGATCACCGCACCGACGACGAGCGTGAAGACGACGAGCGTGAACATCGCGAACGTCACCCCCGTGCGGAAACGGTTCCGCAGCGGGTAGGCGATGGCCATCCTGAGCACCGGTGCGAGCCCGCGGGCCCGGCCGAGCGTGCTCGTGAGGGCTCCGAGGAGGATGTCCGCGTTGTAGATCAGCGTCCATGCCGCTCCGAGCACGACGAAGATGCCGGCCATGATCCAAACGCCGAAGCCCCACGCGAGCTCCTTGCCGGCGAGCGCCTCCACCCAGTCGAACGGGAGCATCCAGAAGACGACGATCGCGAGGCCCGACGCGGTGAAGGCGATCCGTTCGGGGACCCCGGCGGCACGCACGAGCGGGACCGCTCCGAGGATCACGAGGGAGAGGCCGAGCATGAAGCCTGCCGCATCGCCCGAGGACACGCCGCTTGCGGTCAGCGCGGCTCCGAGGAGGACGGCGAGCGTTCCGGGGATCCAGCGCCGCTTGCGCGAGCGCCGCACAGGCGGCTCCGGCGTATTGCGGATCGCAGAGACGATGTTCAGTCGGCTCACGCGCCAGGCTGACACGGTCACGATCAGGAAGGTGAGCAGGACACCGAGGGTGTAGCCGACCACCAGGCTGCGTGGGCGGGCGTCGTGCTCGATCTGCAGGCCGGTGAAATCGAGCGCCGCGGCGATGGCGAAGACCATTCCGAAAGCCACGAGCACGCCGACCAAGGCGCCAACCGCGGCGGCGACCAGGTCGTACGCCATGCCCTCGTAGAGATACATCTGGACGAGATGGCCGCGTCGCGTCCCCACGGCCCGAGCGATGCCGAGCTCGCCGCGCCGCTCCGCCGCCAGCATCACGAAGATCAGGAAGATAAGCATCGCCCCGGCAAAGATCGAGAAGCTGCCGAAGGTGGTGAATAGGCTCATGAACGCGTTGCCTTCCGCATTCGCACGGTCGAGCGCGTCCTGCTTGACCGGATCGGCCTCGAGCCCGAACGGCTTCAGCGTCGGATTGACGGCGGCGATCACTCTGTCCGTCAGGCCGACACCGCCGAGCTCGTCGCCGAGGGCCGAGATCATCACGTACCTGATCTCGCCGGGCCGGTGGAGCACCGTCTGCGCGGCCTGTAGGGGCATGATCAGCGCGGCTCCGTCGGTGCCCGTGCCCTTGTAGTCCACGATCGCGCGGACACGCGCGCCGAAGCTGTCGCCTTCGGCGAAGAGCCTGAGCGCGTCCCCCTCATGCGCCTGTAGGTCGTCGGCGGCGTCCTTGTTCAGAAAGACCTCGCCGGGCCGGAGGTCGTTGAGGTACTGGATTGCGCCGTCGCTCGAGCGGTGGATGTCCCCGAACGCAGCGAGGTGCGACTGCGTGCTTGCAAACAGCGTGACGCGCGGCTCGTTCTGGCGGGTCGTCCGATTCTGCACGGCGAGCGACTCGACGATCGCCGGCGCCACGCCGTCGATGAGCTTCTCGTGACGGGTGAGGTCGTACTCCACCTCCTGAAGCACTCGCTCCGGGAAGTACTCGATCCCCGTCGTCGAGCCGAGCTGGACGGCCGGGTCGACCTCGGCGCCTTTCACCGAGACGAGCACGTCCGTCTTACCGAGGGCCTGCACCGCCGAGGTGCGGATCGTGTGGCTCATCGTGTCCCCGGTGACGAGTGCCGACGAGATGATCGTCGTCCCGAGCATCAGGCCCAGCACGATCAGCGCCGTCCGCGCGCGCCGGCGCGTCACGTTTCGGACGCCCAGCCTCAGGAAGATGCGGTTACGTAGTGCGAGCGCGGCGAGCCCGGCGATGAGGACGACGACCAGGACGACGAGCGTCGTCGCCAGCGGCTCCATCGGAATGCCGAAGAATTCGTTCATCTCGACCTCCTAGGTGACGGCGAGGACGCGCTCGTCGGCGACGACCTGTCCGTCGAGCATGCGAACGAGTCGGTCGGCCTTGTTCCCCACCGACGGGTCGTGCGTGACGATCAGAAACGTCAGGCCCCGTTCGCGGTTCAGGTGCCGCATCAGGTCGGTGATCTCGGCGGCGTTCTCGCTGTCGAGGTCGCCCGTCGGCTCGTCGGCCCAGACGATCGCCGGGTCGTTGACGAGCGCTCGCGCGATCGTCGTGCGCTGGCGCTCGCCGCCGGACAACTCGTCCGGGATGTGACCGGCTCGCGCCCGAAGCCCAACGAGCTCGAGCGCGTCGAGGGCCTTCTCGCGCGCCTGTTTGGCAGAGACGCGGGAGACCAGCAGCGGCAACTCGACGTTCTCGACCGCCGTGAGCACCGGCATGAGGTTGTAGAACTGAAAGACGAAGCCCATGTGGGCTGCGCGGTAGTCGGTCCGCTCCCGGTCCGACATCTCGGCGAGCGAGACGTCCTCGATCCGGACGTCACCACCGTCGATCGAGTCGAGACCGGAGAGGCAGTTCAGGAGCGTGGTCTTGCCGCAGCCGGAGGGGCCCATGATGGCGACCATCTCTCCGCGTTCGACGGCCAGGTCGACTCCCTTGAGCGCATTGACCTTGACCGCGCCTGTGTCATAGGTCTTGACGAGCTTCCGTGCTTCGACGATCGGGGTGTCCATTTCCGGCTCCTCTCCGAGACCGTCTCAGCCCAGCCTCGCGCCGGTCCGCGGCCGCGCCATCGGGGCGCCCGCCCACTTGCATTGTGGGAAATCCCTGAGCGCCTCAACGAAGGACGAACGG
>DASSXA010000068.1:0-14855 GCA_035704315.1 Gaiellaceae bacterium | reverse complement strand
GCCTTGGCTCGTCGGCGTGCGCACTCTGGCTTGGTGCTCGCGACCCAGAACCTCGGCGGCATCACTGGAAGGGGCACTAGTGCCCGAGCAGTTCCTCGCGCCGGTGCTGCAGCCTCAGGACGACGAGGTCGAGCGCTCGCTGCGACCGCGGCGTTTCGACGATTTCGTTGGGCAAACGCGTGTCAAGGAGCAGCTGTCGATCGCTTTAGAGGCGGCACGGACGCGGGTCGAGGCGCTGGACCACGTTCTGTTGGTCGGACCGCCTGGGCTGGGAAAGACCAGCCTGGCCTACATCGTCCGTGAGGAGCTCGGTGTGGGGATCCGAACCGTGGCCGGGCCGGCGTTGGAGAGGAAGGGTGATCTGGCGGCGATCCTCACCGCGCTCGAGGAGCGCGAGATCCTCTTCGTCGACGAGATCCACCGGCTGAGCGCGGCGGTGGAGGAGGTGCTCTATCCGGCGCTCGAGGACTTCCGGCTCGACATCGTCGTCGGGCAGGGGGTTGCTGCGCGGACACTGACGCTCGACGTTCCGCCCTTCACGCTGGTCGGAGCGACAACGCGCACGGGGCTGCTGACGACGCCTCTGCGCGACCGCTTCGGCATGACGTTTCGACTCGACTACTACGAGCCGGACGAGCTGACCGCGATCGTGAGGCGCTCGGCCAGGATCCTCGGGGTCGAGATTCGCGACGACGCCGCAGAGGAGATCGCGCGCCGGGCGCGGGGCACACCGAGGGTGGCGAACCGGATTCTTCGTCGCGTCCGTGATGTCGCCGAGGTTCGGCACGAGGGTGTTGTCACCGAGGCAGTCGCCGCAGAGGCGCTCGAGCTCCTCGAGGTCGACGAGTGCGGACTGGAGCGAACCGATCGGGAGCTGCTTCGGGCGATCGTCGAGCGCTTCGACGGCGGGCCGGTCGGGTTGTCCACGCTTGCGGTCGCGTTGGGCGAGGCGCCGGACACGGTCGAGGACGTCTACGAGCCGTATCTCCTCCAGCTGGGCTTCATCCAGCGCACGCCGCGGGGCCGGATCGTCACCGAGCGCGGGCGAAACCACATCGGCGTGGTGGCAGAGCCCGCCGCCCGAACCTCGAGCCTGTTCTAGGGGCCCTCGAGCGGGGGTCAGACCCCGTCACGACGCTGCGACTCTTTCTCCACAAACGGGCCGTGTCTCACGCGGTTTCACCGCCTAGCTCGCCGCGTCTGTGGAGAGGCGGCGCAGCAGTTGTCACGTCGTTGTTTCGGTCCCGACACGGGGTCTGACCCCACGACCGACCCGGCGCAACGGCCGTGTCGATAGCGGAAAGCCGCGACGGCGTTAGCGCCGGAACTGGAGCTCGTGCCAGCTCGGTACCGGTGCTAGCTCGAGGAGCGCACGGTCGCCGCGCGGATCGCGGTAGCCGAACTCGGCCGCCTCCTCGTCCCAGTCCACGTCGAGCAAACCGAGCTTGACCCGCTGATCGAGCCACGCACCCCGGAAAACCAGCTTCCGCAGCCAGTAGACGAGGGACTCGCCGTCGACCGCAGCCAGTGCCTCCCAATGCCGCACGAGATACCGCCCCAGCGTGCTCCGCGGCTCGTCAATGCGCTGGTCTGCCGTCAGCTCGACCAGGTCCGCGGCCTCCTCCTCGTCGAGGTCGTTGCCCTCGACGAGCCCGAGCTTGACCGCAGCGGCAATGACCCGCTCCTCGAAGTCCTCGGCGTTGAAGGCGAACCGGTAGCCGAGGAACTCGACGACATAGTCGTCTCCGGACTCGTAGTTCACATCGCTCATCACGCTTTCGGAGCATACGCCGCGGGTCTGCCGTCCGCGCCCCTCCGTACCGTCAGCTGTCCGTGACCGGACGCTGGAACATCACCCCGTGCTCGCAGCCCGAGGGGCTCGCTCTGGCCGGGCGGCTTGGAATCAGCGAGACAACCGCACGAGTGCTCGTGCGCCGTGGCTATGCAGATCCCGAAGCAGCGGAGCGCTTCATGGCCGGCGGCGACCCTGGACACGACCCCTTCCGGCTTGGCGACATGGCCGCCGCCTGTGACCGGATTCGTGCCGCCATCGAAACGAAAGAGCAAATCTGTGTCCACGGCGATTACGACGCTGACGGGATCTGCGCAACCGCGCTCGCCGTCCTCGTGCTTCGCGAGCTGGGGGCGGAGGTCGCCTGGCACCTCCCGAGCCGGTTCGAGGAGGGATACGGGGTCTCCGGCGACACGCTCACGCGCCTGGCCGGCGACGGCTGCAGCCTCGTGATCACGGTCGACTGCGGAATAACGGCGGCCGGGGAGGTCGCGCGTGCAAAGGAGCTCGGCCTCGACGTCGTCGTGACCGATCATCACCGACCCGGTGGGACGCTCCCCGACTGTCCGATCGTGGCCACCCGCCCTTCGGACTACCCGTTCCCGGAGCTCTGTGGAACCGGTGTCGTCTGGAAGATCGCTCAGGCCCTTCTCGGCCCGGAATCGGAGGTCCTGCGCCCTCACCTCGACCTCGTCGCGATCGCGACGATCTCGGATGTCGTTCCACTGGTCGACGAGAACCGCCACCTGGCGCTGCAGGGCCTGAAGGCGCTGGCCCGAACGCAGAAGCCTGGCCTCCAGGCGCTCATGCGCTCGGCCGGAGTCGACCCGGCCGCAGTGGACGAGGGTACGGTCGGTTTCCGGCTCGCCCCGCGCATCAACGCCGCCGGACGCCTCTCGCATCCGGAACTGGCGCTCGAGCTCCTGCTCACCGAGGACGCGGAAACCGCCGTCCAACTCGCAGCGAGGCTCGAGGAGCTGAACCGCGAGCGGCAGGCCGTCGAGGAGCGGATCCTGCGGGAGGCCGTGGCACAAGTGGAGGCCTGGCCCGAGGCGGAACGCCGCCGCCGCGGCTACGTCCTCGCCGACGAGACCTGGCACGAGGGCGTGATCGGCATCGTCGCCTCGCGGCTCGTGGAGCGTTTCCACCGGCCCGTCGTCCTCATCGCGGGAACCGACCGCGAGTGGAAGGGCTCCGGGCGCTCGCTGTCGACGTTCGACCTCCACGGCGCCCTCTCCATCTGCTCCGAGCACCTCGTCCGCTTCGGCGGGCACCGAGCGGCAGCCGGCCTTTCGATCGTTCCTGCGCGGGTCGGCGCCTTCGCCGAAGCGTTCGGGGCCCATGCCGACGCGACACTCGTAGAAGCCGACCTACATCCGCCGACGACGGTCGACGTCGTCGTCAGCGGCGAGCAGCTGACGCTGGAGCTCTGCGGCGAGCTCCGCCGTCTGGCCCCCTTTGGGCTTGGGAACCCCGGGGTGACGTTGCTCCTGCCCTCGACCGAGCTCTCCGAGGTAGCGACCACGATGGATGGGAAGCACCTGCGTTTCCGCGTGGGGCATCGCGGCCGTCTCGCCGGAAGTGCGATCGGGTTCGGCCTGGGACGACATCTGGACTACGCTCGCCGACCCGCTCGTTACGACGTCCTCTTCCGCCTGGAGGCAAACCAGTGGAACGGCACCGTCGCACCGCAGCTCGTCGTCCGCGACCTCTTCGAGACTCCCCAGCGCTACGACAGTCTGCGTACGTGGCTCATGGAGGAGTTCCGCAAGCCAGCCGCGGAGCGAGCACCCGAAGCCCATGCGATCTTCGCTGAGCTCGGTGCCGAGACGGGCGGCCCGCGCCGGCAGCTCCTCGAGTCGGAGGCGTTTCGCGCCCTCCTCGACGACGATGCCCTAGCGGAGGCTGCCTAGACCCGGCCCGGAGAGATCCTGAAGGCCCTTCGAGGTGCCCAGGGACGCTCGCGCCGCGCCTCGGCGTCCAGGGCTGCCAGCAGGCGCGCCAGGACGATCGCCTTGCGCTTGTTTCGACGGCGGAAGTGCATGGACCGGCCGTTTTCGGCCTCAGCGGGTCACCTCCTTCCTCCGAAGTACACTGATCAACATGGCGGTTCTCGAAGCTCCTGAACGACATCAAGACCTGATCGACGAGCTGATCGCCGAGGTTGCGGAATACAACCCGGACGTCGATCGAGAGCTGCTCACGCGCGCGTTCCGCTTCGCCGCCAACGCGCACACGGGCCAGCAGCGCCGCTCCGGCGAAGAGTTCATCCACCATCCGTACTCGGTCGCCCGCATCTGCGCCGAGCTACGCCAGCCCGACGAGACGATCGCGGCAGCGCTCCTGCACGACGTCGTCGAGGACACCGAGCTCACGCTCGACGAGGTCAAGGCCGAGTTCGGAGAGGAGGTCGCGCAGCTCGTCGACGGCGTCACCAAGCTGACGCGAGTCCAGTTCCAGAGCCGCGAGCAGGCGGAGGCGGAGAACTACCGGAAAATGATCCTGGCGATGGCGCAGGACCCGGGCGTCATCCTCATCAAGCTCGCGGACCGGCTGCACAACCTCCGGACGATCGAGTACCTCGGCAAGCAGAAGCAGGTGCAGAAGGCGCGCGAGGCGCTCGAGGTCTACGCGCCGTTGGCGCACCGACTCGGCATCCACACGATGAAGTGGCAGCTCGAGGATCTCGCCTTCGAAACGCTGCACCCGCGCAAGTACACCGAGATCAAGGCGATGGTCAATGAGCGCCGGCCCGACCGCGAGGAACACGTCCGCGAAGCCGCGTACGTGCTCCAGCGCGAGCTGGACAAGGTCGACGTGCCGGCCGACATCTCCGGCCGCGCCAAGCACTTCTACTCGATCTACGACAAGATGGCCAAGAAGGGCAAGGAGTTCAACGAGATCTACGACCTGACGGCGATGCGCGTCATCGTCGAGCGCTCCGGCGAGGAAGGCACCCGTGACTGCTACGGGGCACTGGGCCTGATCCACTCGCTGTGGAAGCCGATGCCCGGCCGTTTCAAGGACTACATCGCTATGCCGAAGCTGAACGGTTACCGCGCTCTGCACACCACGGTCATCGGACCGCAGGGACGGCCGCTCGAGATCCAGGTCCGCACGAGCGACATGCACGAGATGGCCGAGCTCGGCGTTGCAGCCCACTGGCTCTACAAGGGCCGGGGCAAGGGTCGCGCGCCGGACGAGCAGTGGGTCGCGCGCGTGCGCCAGTTGATGGAGTGGCAGGACGAGTCCGACCCGCGCGAGTACAAGCGCCAGATGCTCGGCGACCTGTTCACCGACGAGGTCTACGTCTTCACGCCGAAGGGCGAGGTCAAGATGCTGCCCGCGGGGTCGACGCCGATCGACTTCGCGTACGCAGTCCACACGGACGTCGGCCACCGAACAGTGGGTGCGCGTGTGAACGGGCGGATCGTCCCGCTCCACTACCAGCTCCAGAGCGGCGACTTCGTCGAGATCCAGACCACGAAGGCAGGCGGCCGCGGCCCGTCGCGGGACTGGCTCGCGCTTGCGAAGTCCTCGCGCGCGCGCAACAAGATCCGTCAGTGGTTCTCGCGCGAGACCCGCGAGGACACCGAGCAGAAGGGCCGTGACGCGCTCGAGCAGGCGCTGAAGGCACAGAAGCTCCCGTACCGGAAGATCGCGGGGTCGGCCGTCCTCGCGCAGGTGACCCGCGAGGCCGGGTTCAAGAAGGCCGAGGACTTCTATCTCGCGCTCGGCTCAGGGAAGGTTCAGCCGACCCAGATCGTCAACAAGGTGATCCAGCGGCTGAAGACGACCGACGTTCCCGAGGAAGAGGTTGTCCCGCTCAAGCCGACACGCGCGAAGACCACGACCAGCGGAGCCATCGGGATCACCGTCGAGGGCGTCGACGACGTGCTCGTGCGGCTCGCCAAGTGCTGCACGCCGGTGCCGAGCGACGAGATCGTGGGCTACATCTCGCTCGGCAAGGGGATCACGATCCACCGCAACGACTGTCCGAACGTGAAGGCGCTCCTCCGCAATCCTGAACGCTTCACGCCGGTCAACTGGGACGGCGGGACGACGCAGAGCTTCCGCGTCCAGATCGCCGTCGACGCCTGGGACCGCCCGCGGCTGCTCGAGGATGTCGCGCGGACCTTCGCCGAGCACGGGGCGAACATCGTCTCCTACGGCGGCACAGTCGAGGATCAGCTCGCGAAGAACTGGTACACGGCCGAGATCGGCGACGTGAAGTCGCTGCGAACGCTGCTCTCGTCGCTCCGCAACATCGAGGCCGTCTTCGACGCCTACCGCGTCACACCCTCGTAGGGCTTAGCTCGCCGACCAGCGCCTCGACTCGCCGAGCGATCTCGTCGCGGATGCGCCGGACCTCGTCGAGCGGCTTTCCGGCCGGGTCTTCCAACTCCCAGTCGACGTAGCGCTTGCCCGGGATGTACGGGCACGCATCGCCGCAGCCCATGGTCACGACCACGTCGGCCCATTCGGCGTCGTCTTGCTCGAGCCGCCGTGGGATCCGCGCACCAAGGTCCACGTCCAGCTCGCGCATCGACTCGACGACTTCGGGATGGACGCGCTCGGCCGGGGCCGTTCCGGCAGAGCGGGCCTCGTGCCGCCCGCCCGCAGTCCGTAAGAAGAGCGCCTCGGCCATCTGAGAACGGCCGGCATTCTGCACGCAGACGAAGAGAACGTGGCTCATGACGCCGTTATATCGACCCGAACGCACGACGGGCCGGCGACTGCCGGCCCGTCGCACCGAAACTCGAGTACGGCCTAGTAGCCGTGCTCGACGCGCCAGTGCAGGAACTGCTCCTGCATTCGAGTCTCCTGCCCCGCCGTGAACTGGTTGTAGCAAGGGTCGTCCGAGTAATCCATGTAGTTGTGGATCGGGTCCGTTCCCGGGGCGGTGCAGGTGTCCTTGCCGATGGGGCAGCCGCTCGTCGGAGTGGCTTCGGCAGGTGTGTCGTCGACGTAGGCACCGTGGCCCTGGCACCCCTGCTCGAAGGTATGCGCTAGCCCGAGCCAGTGACCCGCCTCGTGCGTCACCGTGTACCCGAGGTTGAAGCCCTCGATGGGCCCGCCGGGCACGGACCCGTAGTGGATCACGACCCCGTCGAGCACCTGGTACTTGTTGGAGGTCACGATCTTCGGGTAGTACGCCCAACCGAGGAAGCCGCCGCCGCTCGTCGAGTAGATGTTGAGGGCGGTTGGACCACCCTTCTTGAGCGCGGACTTCATCGCGACCTCGGCCGCGAAGCTCTCCTGCGCGAACCACTCGGCGTTATCCGTGAAGTCCAATCCGGCCAGCGTGAAGCGGAACCCGGTGTCCACGCCGCCGTAGAACCCGCCGAACGACAGGTTCAGCACGTTGATCTGATCCCGAACGGTCGACCTGGAGAGACGTCCGGTGGAGCCGTCGGTGATGACGTGGAAATACACCGGGATCGTTGCCGAGAACGACGCGGTCGACGGCTTCGGACCGCTGAACTCGCTGTCGGAGACGATGCCTCGGGTGTTCCGGTCGCGAACGGTGGTCTTGCCGGACCGGGCTGTCGAACCGGCGGTCAAGCCGCTCAGGCCGTTGAAGACGCCGTAATCCGCTGAACAGAACGCGCCCGAGGCTGCGGACGAGAGCTGTGTCCCGCCCCCTGAAGCCGGTGCGACGAGCGCACCGGCGGCAGCCGCTGCAAAGATGAAGATTGCGGTCGCGGCGAGGACGCTGCGCGACCGCGAACGAAGCAGGTTCAAAGCTGTACCCCCCTTTCTCGTTCCTGAGATGCGCGGGAGCGTACTCGATATTCGTTACGAGATGTCCGCCCACGGCACGCCGCCGGTGTCCCAGGCGACGAGGCAGAGGGGAGCGATCGCATCGGCGACTGCGTCCAGGTCCTCCACGTGCCGGCCGACCCGAAGCTCCCCGATCACGCGGCCCTCGTACCGGATCGGCACGGCCGCCGCGGGCTCGCCTTGCTCGAGCCCGCTCGACGGCCCGAGCGCGAGCTCGTCGCCCTCCACGAGGTAGATCGCAGCCCAACCGAGCCGATCGGCCAGCACCTGGACCACCTGACGGAGCGAGTCGTCAGCCTCACCACGCCGATCGAGGATCGGCTGGATCACATTTCGCACGAGTCACCCTCGAAGGCCCGAACGCGCTCTCTCAACCAGTCCGGGATGCGGCGTGCATTGCGCTCGTCCAGGTCGACGAGCACGAGCGTCTGATGCGCCGTGGCCAGCAGCATGTCGTCGTCGACCCGGTACGCGGCGCATTCGTACGTGGCGCTGGTCGTGCCGATCCGCGAGACGCGAATGAAGACCTCGATCAGATCGTCGAACCGAGCCGGCGCGAGGTAGTCGATCGTGTTCGCGCGCATCACGAACTCGTCCTCGGCGGGCGTCTCCCTGAGGAGCATCTCGAGATGCCGGTGGTACTCGACTCTGGCGGTGTCGAAGTAGGGCATGTACCGGCCGTAGTAGACGATCCCCTGAGCGTCAGTGTCGGAGAAGCCGACGCGGGAGAGCGCCGAATACTTGAACGGCGGCTTGCGGTCGGTCAGCCGCCCGAGCTCGAGCGATGCGCTACCCGCGGATGACGTCGAGCACCTCGTCTCGTTTCTGCTCCATCAGCTCCCGGGACCGCGCCTCCAGGTTGAGCCGGAGCAGCGGCTCGGTGTTCGATGGCCGCACGTTGAAGTGCCAGTCCTCAGCGTCCACGGAGATTCCGTCGAGGTGCGAGACCTTGCCTTCCGAAGCGAATCGCTCCTTGAGCTCTTGCAGCTTCAGCGCAACGTCCGAGACCGGCGTGTTCAGCTCGCCCGTGATGAAGTAGCGCTCCCTCAACGGCTGCAGGATCTCCGACAGCTTCTGACCCTTGCGTGAGACCAGCTCGAGCATGAGCAGAAACGGGATCGCGCCGGAATCTGCCTGGTAGAAGTCGCGGAAGTAGTAGTGGCCGGAGACCTCGCCGCCGAAGACGGCGCCTTCCTCTCGCATTCGCAGCTTGATGTACGCGTGGCCGACGCGGTTCATCAACGGAATGCCGCCGGCCCGCTTGATCGTGTCGGGCACGGCCCAGCTCGCCCGAACGTCGTAGATGATCTTCGCCCCGGGCTCCTTCTCGAGGATCGACTCGGCGAGCAATGCCGTCACGAAGTCCCCGGGGACGAACTCGCCGGTGTCGTCGATGAAGAAGCAGCGGTCGGCGTCGCCATCGAACGCGACGCCGAAGTCGGCTCCCTCGGCCTTCGTCCGCTCCATGACGAACTCCCGGTTCTCCGGGAGTAGCGGATTGGGCTCGTGGTTCGGGAACGTCCCGTCCGGCTCGAAGTAGTACCGGACGGTATCGACCTGCGGCAGGCGCTCGAGGACGGGGGGCAGCATCACGCCCGCCATGCCGTTGGCTGCCTCGATCACGACGCGGAGTGGGCGGATCGCATCGACGTCGACGAACGAGAGCACGCGGTCGACGTACGGCGGCCAGATATCGACCTTCTCGACGCTCCCGACGCTTGTCGGCTCGCCGAAGGGCTGGAGAGCGCGGTCCCTGATCTCGAGCAGGCCGGACTCGCCGCCGACGGGAAGAGCGCCCCGCCGCACGATCTTCATCCCGTTGTACTCCTTCGGGTTGTGCGAGGCGGTGACGGCGACTCCGCCGTCGAGATCGAGGTGGCCGACGGCGAAGTAGACCATCTCGGTGCCGACGAGCCCGAGATCGGAAACGTCGGCTCCTGCGTCGAGGGCTCCTCGCGTGACCGCGTCGGCCATGCTGGGAGAAGAGAGACGCATGTCGTGTCCGACCGCGATCCGCTTGGGCTCGAAGTGCTCCGCGTACGCCCGCCCGATCGCGTACGCGCCCTCCTCGTCGAGCTCGGACGGGTAGAGCCCGCGAACGTCGTACGCCTTGAACACCTTCGGATCGAGCACGGCAGGATGCTACGGGAACTTTTCCGCTCTTACGGGTGTACAGCGAACGTGAGACCTGCTCTCCTTGAGGTGGCAATCGCCGCGCTCGCGGTGGCCTCGGGCGCGAGCGCGAAGAACATGACGGTAGCGCAAGCCTGCGGTCCGCACGACTGCGTCCGGCTCGAGGATCGACAGGCCCTGACGACGCTGCTGGGAGGCGGTGGCTCCACGCAGCCGCCGACTGCCGAGTACTACCGGCTGGACTTCAGCTTCGAGTCGCCCGACGGCGCCCACCGCGTCACCCATTCCTCGCTGTACATCCCCTTGACCCACCTGGCTGCTACAGAGGGCCGCAGCGGCGATGTTGTCTGGTTCCCGGTCGATCGGGCTGCGGCAGGGCCGATGGAACGCGCGACGCGCGATCTGCAGCCGTTTGCGGCTCCGTCCGCATGGCCCACGCGGTATGCCGACCGGCTGTTCACTCGGACTTCGAGGACGGCGGAGGGAAACGGGGCCGGCTGGACGCAGTGGCTGCCGGCAGGGCTTGCGGTCCTCCTGGCGCTCGGCGCCGCCGCATTCCTCGCGCAGGCACGCCTGCGCCGACCCAGCTGGCGTGAGACGGGCCTTTGTCCGCCGCTTCCGGAACGTGGCTCACGTGCAGACCTGGAGCGCCGCCATCTCGACCCTTGCCTGGCTCACGCCGCGCCGAATCATCGGAGTCGAGCCGGCGGGCCTGTTCATCGTCGACCCGCTGACGCGAAAGCATCTTCGGCCGCCCGAGGTCGAAGGCAGCATCCAGACGGTCGAGCGAATCGAAAACCGCCTCGTGCTGGTTCTCGCACCTGACCGCGAGATCGGCTTCGCGCGCCTCGCCGTCATCGACGCGCTGGGGGACTCAAAACGGTGCAGCTGGACCGCATTCGGTCCGGCGTGGGGCCCCGAGATCGAGACCCAGGCATGGTGAGATCCGCTGGCCGTGCCTCACATTCGACCCTGCCGGACGCGCGTTTGTCATCGGAACAGGCGAGCCCGTTGCCGGTCGATCCGGACGCCTGGCACGCCGCCTTCTCCGGAGACAGCTTGCTGGCTACGCACGGCGCAACAGGCGGGCTCACGGCGTACACCACCGCCGGCGAACAGCTCTATCAGGCGTTCACGGGACAGAACGTCGGCGTCGCAGCCACCTTCGGTTCACGGGCCTTCATTGCCCCGAACCGCGGTCTCATTCGCGTGATCGACGTCAGAAGCGGCCGCATCATCGGCGCTCGCAGAGACGTTCCGCGGGTCCTGCACCCGGATTTCACGTGGTGGTAACGGCGTAAAAGACCCTACTTCCGGGACGTTTTGGACGTCCCGATTCGTTTCTACACTTGTGGGGGTGGAGCGGAAGCTGGCCACAGTGTTGTTCGTGGACCTCGTGGGGTCCACGGCGCTTCTCAGCGGCACCGATCCCGAGGTGGCGCGCCGCCGCGTGCAGCAGTACTTCGACCGCGTCCAGCACTGCGTCGTCACGCACGGTGGAATCGTCGAGAAGTTCGCCGGCGACGCTGTTATGGCCGCCTTCGGCATCCCGCAGGCACACGAGGACGACGCCGAGCGCGCGGTCCGCTCTGCGCTCGCGATCATGGAGTCCGTCCAGGAGCTCGGGCTCGAGGCGCGGATCGGCGTCGAGTCGGGCGAGGTCGTGGTCGACTCCGTGGAGTCGACGTTCGCGACGGGTGAAGCCGTCAACGTCGCCGCTCGGCTCCAGCAGGCCGCGCCGCCGAACGAGATCCTGATCGGGCCGGCCGCGCAGCGGCTCACACTCGGTTGCTTCGAGGTCGAAGACGAAGGCCCGATCGAGGCCAGGGGCCTGGCCGAGCCGGTTTGGACCTGGCGCGTGGTCGGCACGACGCGATCGGAGGCTTCAACGCGACGGTTTGCGGCACCCCTCGTCGGCCGTGACGCGGAGCTCGAGTTGCTCGAGAACACATACGCCAGGGCCGTCCGGGACAGCCGAGCTCACCTGTTCACGATTTTCGGCGATCCCGGGGTCGGGAAGAGCCGCCTGGCGCGGGAGTTCATCGACGGCCTCGAGTCGGCGACGATCCTCTTCGGGCGGGCGCTGCCGTACGGGGAGGGCGTGACGTATTCGGCGCTGGCCGACATGGTCAAGGTCGCGGCCGGGATCGCGGACGACGATCCGCTCGACGACGCCATCGAGAAGCTCCGCGACTGCTGCCCTGACGAAGCAGTCGCCGACCTCATGGGCCTCGCGACGGGCGTCCTCCAGGCCGTGCAGTCCGAGCACAACCAGCAGGAGATTGCCTGGGCCGCGCGAGCCTGGGCCGAGAAGCTGGCGGAGCCCCAGCCGCTCGTGCTCGTCTTCGAAGACATCCACTGGGGTGAGGAACCGCTGCTCGAGCTGATCGAGCACCTTGGTACCTGGGTGCGCGGCGTCCCCTTGCTGCTCCTCTGTCTTGCCCGACCGGAGCTGCTCGACATCCGCGCGGGGTGGGGCGGAGGTCGGGTGCGTGCGACCGCGATCGAGCTCGAGCCGCTGGGAGCAGCCGACAGTGAGGCGCTGATCGAGGCGCTGCTCGACGACGAGCAGCTGCCGGACGACGCCCGCATCGCGCTGTTCGAGAAGACCGAAGGGAACCCGCTCTTCGTCGAGGAGACCGTCCGCATGCTGTCCGAGGCGAACGGCTCGAGAGTCGACCGTATCCCGGACACGCTTCAGGCATTGATCGCGGCGCGGATCGACCACTTGCCACCCGGCGAGAAGTCGGTCCTGCAGCGCGCGGCGGTAATCGGCCGTAGCTTCTGGGCGGGCGCCGTCGCGTATCTCGGCGGAGAGGAGGACGGCGATCTCGAGCCGCTGCTCGACGATCTGCTCCTGCGCGAGTTCGTCCTGACCGAGCCTCGTTCGACGATCAGCGGCGAGGACGCGTATCGCTTCAAGCACGTTCTCATCCGCGAGGTCGCTTACGGCGGCCTGTCGAAGACAGCCCGGGCTTCGCACCACCGCCGGTTCGCCGAGTGGCTGGGAGAGCGCGCCCGCGAGGAGCTCCTCGAGGTTCGGGCCTACCACCTCGAGCAAGCAGCGGCGCTGCTCGCCGAGCTCGACGGCGCCCCGCCGGAGGAGCTCGCGAAGGAGGCCGCGGAGGCGCTGGAGCAGGCCGGAAAGCGCGCGCTGGCGCGCGAGGCGAACGCGACTGCCCGCAGATTGCTCCATCGCTCGGTTGAACTGGGGCCGACGCTCGACCGCCGCTACCAGGCTGCTCGCGCCGCCTGGCGCATGAGCGATTTTCCGACCGTCTCGAACGAGATGGAGGATGTGCTCCTTGCCGCGCGCGAAGCAGGCAACAGGGATATGGAAGCGCGGGCGCTGACGGCGCTCGCCGAGGTCACACTCCTCCGCGAAGCCGACGTCGGCCGGGCCGAACAGCTCGCGGAGAAGGCGCTCGAGGTCTCGGAGACCGACGAGAGCCGGATCGACGCCGTGATGGTGCTCGAGACCGCTGCCTGGTGGCGTGGCCGGCTGCGCGAGTCCGAGGCCTACGCAGAAGAAGAGCTCGAGATCGCTCAGCGTTTGGGGCGGCAGGATCTCGAGAGCAATGCCCTGCTGGATCTCGCAGGCGTTTACGTGGCTCGCAGGGAAGGCGATCGCGCAGAGCCGCTCATCGCGCAGGCAATGGAGCTCGCCGAGGAAAGCGGCTCGCTGAAGGCCCTGGCACATGCGTTCAAGCAATCGGGAGAGCTTCACGCGTTCCGAGGACGTCACGAGGAGGCACTGGCCGACTTCGGGCGGGCCCGCGATCTCTTCGCCGAGGTCGGTTCCGCGACGAGCCTCGCGCACTCGATCCTGCGAATTGGCCGGCTGGTAGCGAGACGTGGTGACACTGCGGAGGCGGAGCGACTGTTCCGCGAGTCGATCCGGATTCTCCAGCCGACCGAGGACCGCGGCACGCTCTGCGAGGTCCAACGGAGCCTGGCCGAGATCCTGCTCGAACAGGGGAAGATCGACGCGGCCGAGGTCTACGCGCTCAAGGCCGTGGAGACCACGGGCCCGCTGGACGTCAGCTCGCAGGCGACGACCCGGAAAACCCTCGCCATGGTGCGGGCGGCGCAGGGGCGCGACGACGAAGCCGAGGTGCTCTTCCGCGAGGCGATCGACATCCTGGAGCGCAGCGAGTACACGCGCTTCCTCTCAGAGCCGCTGAAAGCGATCATTCAATTCCTGGAGGAGCGCGGGCGCGTGGAGGACGTCATCGGCTTCGAAGAGCGTCTTGCCGAGCTTCGCGCGGGCGCCGTGCCCGAGGAGACGGCCGCCCGAATCGCCTGATGTGATTCCTCGTTCGGCGACTCGCTGATCACGGTCGCCGGACGCTCGAACTGGGCCAGCGCCGCGCCGAGCGGCTCGGCCCTGAGCGTCCCCTCGCCGTAGGCCAGATGCTTGGTCTCGTTCCGATTGGCGTACGCGATGTCTGAGAAGTGGACATGGAAGGGTGCACCCGGCTCGATCACTTCGTCGGCACGGGCAAGCACGTCCGTAAACGCTGCGGTTTCCGTGAACCCGCCGTCGGTCACCGCATGCATGTGGGCGAAGTCGAGCACCGGACGAACCCAACCCAGGCGGCGCGAGAT
This sequence comes from Gaiellaceae bacterium, assembly GCA_035704315.1. Lineage (GTDB taxonomy): Bacteria > Actinomycetota > Thermoleophilia > Gaiellales > Gaiellaceae > JACDAN01. The sequence goes on along the minus strand of DASSXA010000068.1, from coordinate 538 downwards.
CTCGAGGACGTCGTCGATGGTTCCCAGCTCGCGGACGCGGCCCATGACCTCGACGCCGAACGGGACCGCACGTCCTTTTCCTTCGAGCCGCTCACGTAGCTCGGCGAGTTGCTCGACGACGGAGTCGATCGCGTCCGCACGGTCCCGCCCGAGCAGAAAGCCCGGGTGGAAGACGACGACCTCTGCGCCTGTCGCGACCGCAACGCCGGCCGAGTGGTCGAGCATCCCGACGGCCATGCGCTGCTTCTTGTCCCTTTCGACGTGGCCCATGAAACCCGCGATCGGGGCATGCACGGACAGGGCGATGCCGTTTTCGCGGGCGAGCGCGCCGAAACGCTCAGCCCAGTCGTAGTCCATCCAGAACTTGCCCTCGAAGTCCACCTCGCAGGCGCTGTATTCCCGTTCGATCAGGAGCTCGATCGCCGCTTCCGGCGACTCGCGGGACGGCACTCGCGCGGGTCCGAATTTCAACACGCCCATGTCCGCGGACCGTAGCCCACGGATGCCGTCCGACCCCCCGCCTACCCTGATGCCATGG
>DASSXA010000417.1:0-4023 GCA_035704315.1 Gaiellaceae bacterium | reverse complement strand
ACTGCGGCAGCGCATTCAGCCTCGACTCGAGCCTCCCGAAGTCGTAGTCGTCGGCCCAGTAGCGCGCCAGCGCCTGCAGCATCGCCAGCTGGACGCCCTGAGAGGCATCGGGGACGAGTTCCTTGCTGGGCCAGCGGGTCGCGGCGATCCGCCGGCGCAAATCGTCCAACTCCTCCTGCGGGATCTCGACGCGGAAGGGGCGGATCTCGGTGGCGCTGTCGATCGTGGTGCTCATGACTACCTCCTTGCTAACGCAGTGACCTGAAGGCAGTACGAAGCTCGGTGGTGAAGAGCTCCGGCTCCTGCCAGGCCGCGAAGTGGTTGCCTTCGTCGACCTCGTTGAAGTAGATGAGGTTGGGATAGGCGTGCTCGGCCCAGCTCCGCGGCGCCTGGTAGAGCTCTCTAGGAAAGACGCTCACTGCGGCCGGCACGGTGGCGCCCTTCACGTCGAAGAAGCCGAGCGTGTTCTCCCAGTACAGGCGACCCGAAGAGATCCCGGTGTTCGTTACCCAGGTCATCGTGATGTTGTCGAGGACCTCGTCTCGTGTGAGGTTGCCCACGGGGTTGCCCGCGAAGGCGGCCGCGATGTCCTCGTAGCTGCGCGCGTCGTGGTCGAGCATCCAGGCCGCCAGGGCGACCGGCGAATCGGCGAGCCCGTACAACGTCTGCGGGCGCAAGTTCATCTCGGTCGCATAGCCGATGCCCTTCGTGTAGACGAAGTTCAGCTGCTTCCAGGCGCGGCTCTCGTCGGCTGACAGACCGGGCGGCTCCGACCCGGAGCTGAGCGTCTTCGACACGTCGGGCGGGACGGTGCCGGGCATGTTGGAGTGAATGCCGAGCAGCTCCGGAGGCGCCTTGGCGCCCATCACATCCGTGATCTGCGCCCCCCAGTCGCCCCCTTGCGCGACGAACCGCGTGTAGCCCAGGCGCCTCATCAGCTGGATCCACGCCTCCGCGATGTGAACCGGGTCCCAGCCGGTAGTCGTGGGTTTCTCCGAGAACCCGTAGCCGGGAATCGACGGAACCACCACGTCGAACGCGTCCTCCGCGTCGCCGCCGTGCGCCGGCGGGTCGACGAGCGGGCCGATGACGTTCAGCATCTCGACGACCGACCCCGGCCAGCCGTGCGTGATGATCAGCGGCAGGGCGTTCTCGTGCGGCGAGCGGACGTGGATGAAGTGGATGTCGAGGCCGTCGATCTCCGTGATGAACTGGGGGAGCGCGTTCAACCTCGCCTCGAACCTGCGGAAGTCGTACTCGGTGCCCCAGTAGCTTGCGAGCGCCTGAATCGTCGCCAGCCGAACGCCTTGCGAATCATCTCCGACGGTCTCGGCCTCGGGCCAGCGCGTCGCCGCGATGCGTCGGCGGAGGTCGTCCAGCTGCTCTTCCGGTACGTCGACATGGAACGGGCGGATCTCGGTCGCGCTGTCGATAGCTGCCATCTCGACCTCCGTTCGATTGGATGTCGGGTCCTACGGCCTCAATCGTCGAGACCGTCGCGTTATGGCGGCGCGGCGGCGACGAAACGATGGCTCTCTCAGAGGCGCTTGAAGTCTGGTGGAGCGGGAAGGCGGATGCATCATCCCGAAGGGATGATCAGACCGTCCCCCGGCCGATCGATGACTTCGCGGCAACTGGAAGGTCTACACGGCAACGTCGACAGGAGGTGGGAAGTGGGAGCAATAAACGTGCACGAGTTCATGAGCCTCGACGGTGTCATCGACGCGCCGACGTGGACGTTCGAGTACGGCTTCCATCCGCAGATGGGAGAGGCGATCGGCGCGGTCACGGAACGGTCTCGAGGCATCCTGCTCGGACGCACGACCTATGAGATGTTCGAGCCCTCGTGGTCGACGCGGACCGTGGAGGACGACCCGGGAGCGCCGTTCTTCAACGACACCGTGAAGTACGTGGTTTCCGGGACGCTCACGACGCCGACGTGGAAGAACTCGAAGGTCATCGGCCCGTACGACTCCAATGCGATCCGCCGCCTGAAGGACGAAGTCGACGGCGACCTCTACGTCAGCGGCAGCGGCATGCTGGTACGAGCGATGCTCGCGGACGGCCTCGTCGACGAGCTGCATCTGTTCGTCTACCCACTCACCCGCGGCGCCGGCCCACGGCTTTTTCCCGAGAACGCGGCTCCCAGCAAGCTGGCGCTCACGGCCTGTGAGTCGTACGACAATGGTGTGGTCTACCTGGCCTACCGACCGCAGGAGTGAGGTCGCCAGGCCTCTGGGTCGTGCCGAGGCGCTTAGATTGGCTCGTGTTTCAGAGGGACGGGCCGCGCGCGCCCGGGAGCGCGAAGCTCCCCGCACCCCGCGACGGGACGACCACGGTGACGTAATCACATGGCTGAGGCATTCGGCTGGGGAGCACTTGGTGCCTCGGCGCTGCTCGTCGGCGCTCTCGTCTCCTACCTGTTCGCGCCCGGCAGACGGCTGATCGCGGTCGTGATGGCGCTCGGAACTGGCCTGCTGATCGGGTCGGTTTCCTTCCAGCTGATCGACGAGGCGCTCGAGACATCGACGGTCGGCTGGGTCGGCCTGCTCATGCTCGTCGGCGCGGCGGTCTTCACGGTCGGCGACTGGATCCTCGATCGGCGCGGCGCCTCGGAGCGCAAGGATCCCACCGGAGCCCAGGCGGACGGATCACCGCTGGCGATCGTCTTGGGCTCCGTCCTCGACGGGATCCCGGAGTCGTTCGTGCTCGGCCTGACCGTCCTCCAAGGCGGGGTCAGCCTGCCCCTGCTCGCCGGCGTCTCGTTGTCGAACCTGCCTGAGGGAATGTCGTCGTCGAGCGGTCTCAAGGCGGCCGGCTGGCCGAGACGGCGGGTGATCCTCATGTGGCTCGCGGTCGTCATCGTCTCCGCGATCTCCGCGGCGGCAGGCTACGTGCTCCTAGATCCGGAAAGCGGTCGCACGGGCGCGCTTGCGCAAGCCTTCGCTGCCGGCGCTCTCCTGGCCATGGTGGCCGACACGCTGCTCCCCGAGGCGTACGAAGTCGAAGGTGTGTTTACCGGGCCCCTCGTGGTCGCCGGCTTCGCGATCTCAATCGCTCTCGACGGGATCTGAGCCGCAGGTACGCAAGCACTTGACCCACCGGCGTAAGGGGATCAGGCCGGAGCAGCGTGCTGGAGTTCGCGGACGCGAAAGGCGAGCACGATGTTCTGGACGCCGCGAATGATGGCGAAGGCCGCCACCCAGGCGACGAGAAGAATGGCACTGCGACCGTAGTAGCCGGCCGCCCAGAAGCCGAGCGCGAGCTCGATGATGCCTCCGATCAGCTGCACCCACCACACCTCGATCTCGTGCCGAACGGAAATCGACTCGATGATGTCGAACGTCCCGGCGAAGATCAGGATGAAGCTGAACACGCCGGCCAGCGCAGCGAAGGTGTCACCGGGGTGAATGAACGCGACGATCCCCGCGACGATGAAGACGAGCGCGAGTAGGCCGTGCAAGAGCTTCCACCAGCCGCCGGCCAGGAGCGTTACCCCGATCTCCAACACTCCCGCTGCGATCGCGACGATGCCGAACAGAATCGAGATCGCGGACACCGACGTGTAGTCGAAGCGGAGCACGATCAACGCAACCAGCATCCAGCCGATGCCGGTAATCAAGAACAACCACCATGGGCCGAATGCACGCCCGAGCGAACGCTCGGCTGATGCGACCGAGAACATGACGCCTCCCGAGGATTGACAGTCAGGCGCGGGTATATCGCGGCTTCTGCCAGGTGTCAATCAGCAGCGGCCCACCAACGCCGGGCGAGGATCGCTCGTTACACTGAAACGTGGGTTTCATTGTAATGAGCGTTACATCTGATTGGGAGCTCTTTATCTACCGGCTGCCCGCGCAGCCGTCTCGCGTCCGCGTGGCTGTGTGGCGCGAGCTGCGTCGCCTCGGCGCGCTCCCGCTTCAGCAGGGCGTCGTCGCGGTTCCTACAGAGGAGCGTATGAGGGGGCGTCTCACCGAGATCGAGCATCGCGTCGAGTCGGAGGGCGGAGTCTCGTATCGCTTC
>DASSXA010000356.1:0-10007 GCA_035704315.1 Gaiellaceae bacterium | reverse complement strand
GAAATGGCTGGAGAGTGCTGCGGCCAATGGGCTTCGATTCGTTCGGTCTTCCGGCGGAGAACGCGGCCATCAATGAGGGCGGGCATCCGCGGGAGATAACCGAGCGCAACATCGCCGCGATCCGGGACCAGATGAAGCGGCTGGGGTACGCGATCGACTGGAAGCGCGAGATCTCGGCGCACGAGGTCGAGTACTACCGCTGGACGCAGTGGCTGTTCCTGAAGTTCTTCGAGCGCGGCCTCGCCTATCGAGCCGCGGCGCCCGTCAACTGGTGCCCGTACGACCAGACAGTCGTCGCCAACGAGTACGTCATCGACGGGCGATGCGACCGCTGCGGCACGCTCGTCGAGGCGCGGATGATGGAGCAGTGGTTCTTCAAGATCACCGCGTACGCAGACGAGCTCCTCCACTACGACTTGCCGGAGTGGGGCGAGTGGCCGGAGCGGACGAAGACGATTCAGCGCAACTGGATCGGGCGCTCGGAAGGCGCCGAGATCCTGTTCCGGATCGAGGAGCTCGACGTCGACGTCCCGGTCTTCACGACGCGCCCGGACACACTCTTCGGCGCGACGTTCTTCGTGCTCGCACCAGAGCACCCGCTGGTCGAGCGCATCGAGGACGACGAGGTGCGCGAGTACGTAAAGCGGACGGCGTCGCGCCGCGGTGAAGCTCGCGCGACCGAGGAAACGAAAACGGGCGTCTTCACGGGCCTCTATGTGACGAACCCGGTGAATGGAGAGCGTCTGCCCGTCTATGTGGCGGACTACGTCCTGATGGAGTACGGGACGGGCGCGATCATGGCCGTTCCGGCCCACGACGAGCGTGACCGTGAGTTCGCGGAGGCGTTCGACCTGGCGATCCGCCAGGTTATCGACGAGGACGGTGTCCTCATCAACTCGGGCGAGTTCACGGGCCTCCCGGCGGACCAGGGGAAGGAGCGGATCGTCGACTGGCTCGCCGAGGAGGGTAAGGGCCGGCCTGCGGTGAGCTACCGCCTGCGCGACTGGAGCTTCTCGCGACAACGCTACTGGGGTTGCCCGATTCCGATCATCCACTGCGATGACTGCGGCATGGTCGCGGTACCCGAGTCGGATCTGCCCGTCGTCCTGCCGGAGGTGGAGGACTACCGCCCCAAGGGCGTGCCGCCGCTCGCATCCAACGAGGAGTGGCTGTACGTGCCGTGCCCGAAGTGCGGCAAGCGGGCGCGGCGAGAGGCCGACACGATGGACACCTTCGTCGACTCGTCGTGGTACTTCCTGCGCTACGTCGATCCGCACAACGATCGGGCGCCCTTCGACCGTCGGCTCGTGGATTACTGGTGCCCCGTCTCGCAGTACATCGGCGGCATCGACCACGCGACGGGCCACCTGCTCTACTCGCGGTTCTTCGTTCGCGTCATGAGGGAGATGGGCCTGGTTGGCTTCGGCGAGCCGTTCGGGCGCCTCTTCCACCAGGGCTGGCTGCAGATGGGTGGCTCGAAGATGTCCAAGTCGCGCGGCAACGTGACCGGTCCGGACGACCTCGTCGACGAATACGGCGCCGACGCGGTGCGCACCTACATCCTCTTCATGGGCCCGGCCGACCAGGACATGGAGTGGACGGACACGGGGATCGAAGGCGTCGTCCGCTTCCTACGCCGGCTGTGGCGCGTCGTCTTGGAAGTCGCCACGAATACACGTCCAATGCACCACAACGACACCCAACAAGTAACTGCTTTGGGGCGGAAGGCGCATACGACGATTGCGAAGGCCACCAATGACATCGAGCGCCGCTTCCACTTCCACACGCCGATTGCAGCGGTGATGGAGCTGACGAACGAGCTCGGCCGCTCGCCGGACGATCCAGCCGCGCGCTTCGCGGCCGAGACCGCAGTCTCGCTGATCCAGCCGTATGCGCCGCACATGGCGGCCGAGTTGTGGGAGCGCCTCGGGCATGAGCGGCTGTGGGACGAGCCGTGGCCGGAGGCCGATCCCGCCCTGCTGGAGCGGGAAACGTTCGAGTTGGTCGTGCAGGTCAATGGTCGTGTCCGGGACCGCATGGAGGTTCCGTCGGACCTGGCGGACGACGAGCTCGTCGAGCGTGCGACGGCGTCACCGCGCGTACAGAGCTACCTTGACGGCGGAAAGATCCGGCAGACCATTGTCGTCCCGAAGAAACTGGTCAACTTCGTCACCGACTGAAGAGCTCACAATCGAGGGGGTTTGTGCGAGTACTGCTCGTAGACGACGACGCGGCGCTCCGGATGCTGCTCCGGACGACGTTCGAGGTCTTCGACATCGACGTCGAGGAGGCTGACCGCGCATCCGCTGCAGAAGAGGCGATCCGGTCGTCGAGGCCTGAGGTCCTCGTGCTCGACGTGCGGATGCCCGGAATGGACGGTCTCGCCTTCTGCCGGCAGCTGAAGAACGATCCGGCCAACGACGGGCTCGGAGTGATCCTCCTGACCGGCTCCGAGGGCGGGTCGCAGGAAGCCGCGGACGAAGTCGGCGCCGACGTCTTTCTCCGGAAGCCTTTCAGCCCGCTGGAGCTCCTCGCGGCGGTCGAGCGGCTCGCGGGCAAGAAGTACGGAATCCCGTTCCGCTCGCTGCGCAGCGACGATCCGCAGGAGCAGCTGCTCCTTTACGCCCACGATCTCCGCCACCTGCTCGAGCTCGAGACGAGCCAGCGCGCGCTCGTGCAAAGCGCCTACCGAGAGACCGTGGTCGCTCTGGCCACGGCGCTCGAGTCCAAGGACACGGGAACGAAGGCGCATTCGGAGCGCGTTCAGCAGTATGCGACCGAGCTGGCGCGAGTTGTCGATGCCTCGTTGCTCGAGGATCCGAGCACCGAGTACGGCTTTCTCCTCCACGACGTGGGGAAGATGGGGATCCCGGACCGGATCCTGCAGAAGCCAGAGCCCCTCACCGCCGACGAAAAGCGTCTGATGCAGACGCACACCGTTGTCGGAGAGCAGGTGCTCGGCGGCGTTGCATTCTTCCAGGGTCACGGATTGCGCGTCGTGCGGTCACACCACGAGCGGTGGGACGGCGGCGGCTACCCGGACGGGCTGGCGGGGCAAGAGATTCCCTTGGCCGCAAGGATCTTCGCCGTCGCCGACGCACTGGACGCGATGACAAGCGACCGTCCTTACCGCCGGGCGATGGGGTGGGCCGAGGCGGCTGAGGAGCTGGTCCGGGAGAGCGGCCGGCAGTTCGACCCCCAGGTCGTGACTGCTTTCGTCGACTCCGAGGACCGGCTTCGCGGCGCGTTCGGCGATGTGGGTGCCGGTCAGGCGCGTTCCAGCAGTCGCTGATCCGCGTAGCGCCGGTAGGCGCGGCTTCCCACGAACGCGGCGGCGAGCAGGATTAGAAGCGGGCTGGCGACGATGAGGGCATAGGCGCCGATCGCGAGCTCCGCGGTCAGCACGCGTGCTGCATCGGAGACGGCTCGGTCGAGGCGGCTCGGAGGCGCAGCCTCCTTCGCCGGCTCGTGCGTTGTGAGATCCAGCGCGACCGTTGCGTAGGCGGCGCGGCGGCCGATTCGGATTCGCTCCCGGCGAAGCGCCGCGATCTTGGTCTTGTCCCCCTTCGCACGGCGGATCTGACGTGTCAGCTCGTCGAGTCGCTGCTGGACGTCGGTGATCTGCGTCTGCTGCGCGAGGATCTGACCTAGGGCGCTGAAGCGGACGACCGCCGCCTGGAAGCGGGAGACGGGAATGCGGAGTCGGAGGCTTGCCGCGCCTTCACTCGTGTCGGGCGTCCCATAGTCCACCGCAACGACGTACCCGCCCAGCCGGCGCGTCGTCCTGAGCGCCTGCTGCGTGGTTCCCGAAAGGTCGTTGTTGTCGTCGACGAGGAGCCGCAGCGTCGCATTGACGTTCTGGGCGCGGGTCGCACTCGGGGCTGGGGTGGCCGGACGGAACTCTTGCTTGCTGCCTACAGAGGTCACCGGCACGGGCGCTCGAAGCCGCGCCCGTGCTTTTGGCGCCGGGGTCTGCTCCATGACCCCAGGGGGAGTCGGCGGCTGCGCGACCTGACCGGGCGGTGCGGAGGAGCTCATGAGACCCACGATGACCGCGACTGCGACGGAGGCTGCCGCCGCCGCCGGTGCGACAAGCAGAAGCCAGCGGCGCGGCGCGATGCTCCTGCGCCGACGAGGTGGTGTCGCGGCGACGATGGCGACCCGCTCTCGAAGGCCGCTCGGGGCCGTGGGCGTCTCGGCGCGCAGGGCGGTCGCGAGATCAGGCGACAAGGCGGGGCCTCACTTTCTTCTCCAGCTTCGCGAGGGCCCGATTGAGCCGCGTCGTGCATGCCGACGGCGAAGTGCCGAGGACGCGCGCGGCGGTTTGGGCGTCGAGCTCGAGGACGATGCGGAGCGCGATCACCTCACGGTCGGCGGCAGTCAGAGTTCTCAGCGCCTGACGCAGCACGGGCCCGTATTCATCGGGAAGCTCGATCTCAACCGCCGTCGCTCCCTCACGCGTCGCAACATTCAGCTCGCGGCGCCGGCGCCGCTCCTCGGATCGAAAGTGGTCGAGGGCGGCGCTCCGCGCGATCTGGCAGAGCCAGGTACGGGCGTTTCCTCGTCTTGCGTCGAATCGTGTCCAGCGAGCGAGGGCGCGCTCGAACGTCTCCGAGGTGAGGTCTTCGGCTGTGGAGGGGTTTGCGGTCATGTACAGGAGGTAGCGGTAGACGTCATCCAGGTGCGCCTCGGTGATCGAGGCGAAATTTGCTTGTTGGGCGTCTGCGACGTCGCTCACGCACTCCATATACGTCACGGCAGCCGCCGGTGTCACCTGAATTCGCACTTTCGGCACGGAGCCGTTTCACTCTCGTTACAGGTCTGTTGTCAATATCGGCGACATGGATCTCTCGGCGCTCTCACGCGGGCGCACAATCGTCGGCGCTCTTCTCCTGATCGCGGCGTTGTTCGTCGCAGGGCGGTTCGTGCTCGGCGCCGGTGCGGCGCAGGAGGCCGAGCCCGCCTCTTCCTCCGCCACGGGTGAGCTGAGCGCGGAGCCGGCGCCGCGCCTCGTCGTGCATGTCGTGGGCGCCGTGAGACGACCGGGTCTCTATCGCCTTGCCCACGGCTCTCGGATCGCCGATGCGCTCCATCGCGCCGGCGGGGCGACGAAGCGTGCCGACCTGAGCCTCGTGAACCTCGCGGCGCCGCTCTCCGACGGGACGCAAGTGGTCGTTCCGAGGCGCGCGCCTCCTGTGACGGCCGGCTCGGCGGAAGCGGATGATGCGGCCACGCCGGCCTCCGGTCCGGTGCATCTCAACACCGCGACCCTCGAGCAGCTGGACGAGCTTCCCGGCGTCGGGCCGGTGACAGCTCAGAAGATCATCGATTACCGCGAGCAGCACGGCGCATTCAGCTCGGTCGACGACCTGGACGGCATTCCCGGGATCGGACCGGCGCGACTCGAGCAGCTGCGAGCCCTGGTCGCGCCGTGACTCTCTCGCTCCTCGATCGGTACAGCCCGCACCTTGTTGCCGGCGGGCTGTGCGTCGGGCTCGCCGGCGCCAATCTCGTCCGGCTGGGCAGCTCTTGGGTTCTCGCCGCGGCGCTCGCGGCTGTCCTCGGTTTCGTGACGCTCGACGAACGTCGCCGCCGACTCGCCGCGCTGACCCTCGCTCTCGCCGTCGCCGGGCTCTGGTGGGGCAGTGTCCGGCTCGATGCGCTCGACCGCAGCGTGCTCGCTCCACGGATCGGCGAGGTCGGACCGGCTTCGGTCGAGATAACGGGCCCGACTCGGCGGACGTCCTTCCAACTTCGCGTTCCCGCGCGAGTGCGAACGTTTCGCGGCCGCGGCCTGAGTGAGGCTGTGCTGCTCGAGCTCCCGCTGGGTCGTGCTCCGCCTCAAGGCGCTCTCATCGAGAGCGTCGTCGAATTGCGCGAGCCGCGCGGCCCGCGGGACGGCTTCGACGAGCGCGCACTGTTACGGCGCCGCGGCGTGCACGTTGTCGCCCGTGGCAGGACCTGGCGGCTCGTCGGCCGGCGGGGCGGGCTCGCCGGCTGGGCCGACCGCGCGCGGCGCAAGCTCGCAGCTTCGATTGCACCCGGTTTGACGGGAGAACGCCGCGCGGTCCTCGCCGGGCTCGTTCTCGGCGAGGAGGAAGGGTTGAGCGAGGAGCTCAGAGATCGCTTCCGGTCCTCCGGCCTCTATCACCTACTCGCGGTTTCGGGCCAGAACGTCGCTTTCGTCGCCGGCGGTGTCCTGCTCGTCGCATGGATGCTCGGGATCTCCCGGCTCGCAGCCGAGATCGCGGCGCTCGCGGCGATCGGGGCCTACGTCCTCGCGGTCGGATGGCAGCCGTCCGTCGTCCGTGCCGGCGTCGCCGGTGCGCTCGCCTCGCTCGCCTGGCTCGCGTCGCGTCCTCGAGATCGCTGGTACTTCCTGCTGCTGGGCGCCGCGCTGCTCCTGGCGTGGAATCCGTACAGCCTGCTCGAGCCCGGCTTCCAGCTTTCGTTTGCGGCCGTCGCCGCGATCTTCGTGGCAGTTCCTCGACTCGAGGGCGTGCTCGAGGGCTATCCGGTGCCGCGGGGGCTCGTTGGCGTCGTCGCCGTCTCGGGCGCGTGCGGCCTCGCGACGGCTCCGATTCTGCTCGCCCGGTTCGGATCGGTTCCGATCTACTCGGTCCTGAGCAATGCGCTCGCTGCGCCGGCGGTCCCGCCCAGCTTCGGCCTCGCCCTATTGACGGCGCTCCTCGACCAGGTGCTTCCGCCAGCTGCGGTGGCCGCCGCCTCGGCGAACGGCTGGCTTGCCGCCTACATCGCAACCTGCGCCCGGCTCATCGGCTCACTGCCCGGCGCGCAGGTCGGCTCCGGGCTCGCGCTCGGCCTCGGAGTTGTCGCGACTCTCCTCCTCGTCGCTGCCGCACGCCTACCCGCCTGGCGTCGGCCGGGACTGGCGGTGGTGGTCGGGGTCGGGGTGATCGTGGCCGCCGGCTGGAAGCTGCAGTCGGCATCGCCGCCGCCTCCACCGAATGGCTTCAGGTTGACCGTGCTCGATGTCGGCCAGGGCGACTCCATCCTCCTCCAGGTGCGGCAGGGCGCAGTGCTCGTCGATGAAGGGCCGCCGGAGGCAGAGGTCGACGATCAGCTGCGGCACCTGGGCGTCCGGCGGCTAGCCCTGCTCGTCCTGACCCATCCGCAGCGGGATCATGTCGGCGGAGCCGCCGAAGTGATCGAGCACCTGGACGTCGATCGCATTCTCGATCCGAAGATCCCGTACGACAGCTCGGACGAGCGGGCCGCCATGGCGGCCGCGCGGAAGCAAGAAGTGCAGGTCATCCAGTCGCAGGCCGGTGCGGTCTTCCGGCTCGGCGGATTACGCCTCCAAGTGTTGTGGCCGGATGGTGCGGCTACAGGCGACGGTGATCCGAATCTGCGTGCGACGGTGATCCTGGCCAGCTACGGCAAGGTCGACGCGCTTCTTACGGCGGACGCCGAGTCGCCCGTCACCCTTCCTCTGAATCCGCCTCCCGTCGAGATCCTGAAGGTCGCACACCACGGCTCGGCCGACGATGGGCTCCAGCGCCTGCTCGCGCTCACACAGCCTTCCGTCGCCATCATCTCGTGCGGCCGGGACAACGACTACGGCCACCCGGCGCCCTCGACGATTGCGACGCTAGACGCGGCGCCGCAACTGGAGCTCTTCCGGACCGACGCCGACGGTCGTGTCGTCGTCGAGACGGACGGGGAACGCATCTCGACCTGGTCGCGACGGTGACCGTCACTATGCTCGCAACGAGTGTCGGACGAGCCGCTGCGCCCTGTGTATCTGCTGACGGGAAACGATCGCCCGAAGATCGTGCGCGCGCTCCGCCGCCTGCGCACTCGCTTCGGCGACGAGTCGGTTGAACAAATGACAGCCGAGTCGGCGAGCGGTCCGGACGCTGTCGCAGCCTGCAACGCTCTCGGGCTCTTCGCGGGCGGCGAGGGCGGCCGCCTGGTCGTGGTCGAAGGCGTCGAGCGCTGGCGGAAAGCCGACGCTGAGGCGATCGCCGATTATCTCGGCAACCCGGTGCCTGGAGCCGTGCTCGCACTTGTCGCCCGCGAGGCTCTTCGGAGCGATGCGCTCGCCAAGGTGGTCTCGAAGGCGGGCCAGGTCCTGACCTTCGATGCGCCGAGGCCGCGTGATCTTCCGAGCTGGGTGCGGGCTCAGTTCGAGGCGCGCGGCGCGTCGATCGACCGCGACGGCGCCCAGGCGCTGGTCGAGATCGTCGGCGACGATCTCAATGCCCTCGTCACCGAAGCAGACAAGATCGCGACCTGGGCCGGCGGAAAACCGGTCGAGCGCGGAGACGTTGCGGCTCTTGCAACGCCTGCCAGAGAGGCTGCAGCGTGGGCGCTCACCGACGCCTGGGGGGAGCGAGATCTACCGGCCCTGCTTGCGGCCTGCGAAGCCGAGCTGGAGCGGCGCGATCCCTTTACCGTCTCGGTGCGGCTCGCCGCACACGTTGCGCTGGTCCGAGCCGTCCGGGTGCTCGCCGCGGAGGGCCTGCGAACGCGAGAGATCGCCAAGCGGCTGAAGGTGCACGAGTTCCGGATCCGGAAGGCGTTTGGGCACGCCGATCGCTACACGAGCGACGAGCTGGACGCGGCCGTCGTGCGCCTTGCCGAGCTCGACGCGGCGATCAAGGGAGCGAGCCGGTTGTCAGGCGACCTCGAGCTGACCCGAGCGCTCGTGGATGTGACGCGGGAGCCGGAAGCCGCTCCGACCGGGGGGCGCGGCTAGCTGCCCGAGACGATCCGAGCGGCCTGCGCCTTCTTGCGCGCGGCGGCGTTCTCGTGGAGGGCGCCACGCGACGCGGCGCGGTCGATCCAGCGCTGGAGCTCGAGGTGCGCCGTCTGCACGCGGTCAGCGTCACCCTCTTCGACCGCGGTCCGCAGACGACGGGTCAGCGTCTTCACGGTCGACCTGTAGCGCAGGTTCTCGAGCCGCTGGCGGGCGGCCACTCGAACGCGCTTCTTCTGCTGCTTGATGTTCGGCATAACGTGAAAAATGCCCGCTGAGCGGGCGGGCGGCATGGTACCAGAGCCCTCGCCTGGCTCGACCGAGCGGAGGAGCGCGCGTGACGCGCTCGTATGCTCACGCCGTGGGGAACCGGGCGGCGCTGCGCGACGTAGGCCAGGAGGCGGCCGCCGCGTTCCCGTCTCGCCGGCTCGCCTGGTCGACGGCGATGTTCTCGGCGGCAACGGGCCTCTCGCGGGTGCTGGGGCTCGTCCGCGAGATCGTCGCCCGCAGCTACTTCGGGGTCGAAGGCGTAGGCATCAACGCGTTCACGGTCGCCTTCCAGGTGCCGAACCTGGTCCGGGCGCTCGTCGCCGACGCCGCTCTCTCATCGGCCTTCGTCCCCGTCTTCAGCGAGCTGCTCGAGAAGGGTGAGCGCGCGCGGGCTTGGCGCGTCGCCTCGAGCTTGATCTGGCTGCTGCTCCTCGGGCTCACGGCCATCACAGCGATCTTCATCCTCGCCGCGCCTTGGGTGATGGCGCTCTTCGGATACGGCAGTGGGCCGGCGGGCGACCTCGCGGTCACGCTGTCCCGAATCCTGTTCCCGATCGTCATCCTGCTCGGCGTCTTCGGGATCGTCGTCGGGATCCTGAACAGCTACGAGCATTTCACCGTCCCGGCGCTGACGCCCGTCTTCTGGAACCTCGTGATCATCGCCGGCCTCGTGATCGGCGTCCCGCAGGCGGACACCGAGAGCGGCAAGCTCTACGTCTATGCCGGATCGATCGTGCTCGGCACGATCGTCCAACTCCTGCTCCCGCTCCCCTGGCTTGCCGGCCTCGACGGGCGTCTCCGGCTCGCGATTGACTGGCGTGACCCGGCCGTCAAGCGCGTGTTCGTCCTGATGCTTCCCGTCACGCTCGGCCTCGGCCTGATCAACATCAACGCCCTGATCGGAACGTTCTTCGCCGCCAGGTTCATCGATCGGACGATCGCCCCGAGCGCGATCGATGCCGCGTTTCGGCTCTACATGCTCCCGCAGGGGATGTTCTCGGTCGCCGTCGCAACC
>DASSXA010000299.1:0-8894 GCA_035704315.1 Gaiellaceae bacterium | reverse complement strand
ACCGGCAACGTCGAAACGAGCAATTCCTTCGACCCAAGCCAGGACGGAGTCGACTTCTACGAGACACTCGAGAGCATGCTCGTCGAGGTCCGGAATCCGGTCGTCGTCGGGCCGCGGAACTCGTTCGGCGAGATCCTCGTGGTCGCCGACGACGGCGCCGGCACGTCGATTCGGACGGCTCGCGGCGGCATCGTCGTCCGACCGACGGACTTCAACCCTGAACGGATCATGCTCGACGACCTGTTCGTCACGACACCGGCGGCCGACGTGGCTGACCACTTCACCGCGGCTGCCGGCGTGATGACCTACGACTTCGCGAACTACAAGATCGCCGTCACGAGCATGCTCCAGGAGGTAAACGGCGGCCTTCAGCGCGAGGTCACGAGGCAGCCGACCGAGGACGAGGTCGTCATCGGGACGTACAACGTCGAGAACCTCGACCCGGGCGACGACTCGTTCGCCCGCCACGCCGACCTCATCGTGAACCATCTCCGAGCGCCGGACATCCTCGCAATCGAAGAGATCCAGGACAACGACGGCGCCGCCAACACGGCCGTTACGGACGCCTCGGCCACCTGGAACGGGCTGATCGCCGCGATCCAGGCGACCGGCGGGCCTACGTACCAGTACCGGCAGATCGACCCCGTCGACGACCAGGACGGCGGCGAGCCCGGCGGCAACATCCGCGTGGGCTTCCTCTTTCGCACTGACCGCGGCGTCGAGTTCATCGATCGGCCGGGCGGCAACTCGACCACTCCGACGACCGTGATCAATCGCCCGTCAGGGCCGAGACTGTCGTTCAGCCCGGGGCGGGTGGATCCCGCGAATCCGGCCTGGGCCGCTTCCCGCAAGCCGGTCACCGGCGAGTTCAAGGCGAACGGAAGGACCCTCTTCGTGATCGCGAACCACTTCAATTCGAAGGGCGGCGACCAGCCGCTCTTCGGCCGGTTCCAGCCGCCGACACGCAGCAGCGAAGTCCAACGGCATGCGCAGGCGCAGGTCGTGAACAGCTTCGTCGACTCGATCCTCGTCGCCGACCGGCACGCGAACGTCGTCGTCCTCGGTGACATCAACGACTTCGAGTTCTCGGAGACGGTGCAGATCCTCTCCGGCGGGGTGATAACGAGCCTGATGGAGACCCTCCCGAAGCAGGAGCGGTACTCCTACGTCTTCGAGGGCAACTCCCAAGTGCTCGACCAGGTGCTGGTCAGCGACAACGTCCTCGACAACTTCTTCGTCGACTACGACCCGGTGCACGTGAACTCCGAGTTCGCCGACCAGGCCTCCGATCACGACCCGCAGGTGGCACGGCTCGACCTGCGTGGCCGGCCGAAGCCGAAATGAACGCGATGCCGGCTGCTACTTCGCGAGCTCTGTGGCGCGTGACTCTCGGATCACGGTGACCTTGATCTGCCCGGGATACTCGAGCTCGTGCTCGATTTCCCGGGCGATCTCGTAAGAGAGCAGCACTGCTGCGTCGTCGTCGATCTCGCCTGGCTTGACGATCACGCGGATCTCACGGCCCGCCTGCAGCGCGTAGACCTTCTCGACGCCGTTCTTCCGCGCCGCGATGTCCTCGAGCGCCTCGAGGCGCTTGATGTAGTTCTCGAGCGTGTCGCCGCGCGCTCCGGGACGTGAGCCCGAGATCGCATCGGCGGCGATCAGAAGCACCGCCTCCACCGTCTGCGGCTGCACCTCGTAGTGGTGCGCGGCGATCGCGTGGACGACGGCCTCGGCTTCTCCGTACCGAGCCGCGTAGTCGGCGGAGATCTGCGCGTGTGAGCCCTCGACCTCGTGCGTCAGCGCCTTCCCGAGGTCGTGGAGCAGCGCCGCCCGCTTGGCGGTGCGCGCGTTCGCCTCGAGCTCGACGGCCATGATCCCGGCGAGATGGACGACCTCGAGCGTGTGCTTGAGGACGTTCTGGCCGTAGCTCGTCCGGTAGTGGAGCCGGCCGAGGATCTTCACGAGCTCGGGATTGAACTCCCCGCAGTTCGCCTCGAAGACCGCTTGCTCGCCGGCCAGGCGCATGTAGTCGTCGATCTCGGCCTTCGACTGGTAGTACATCTCCTCGATCCGGGCCGGCTGGATGCGCCCGTCCTCGATCAGCTTCGTGAGCGTCAGCTTCGCGATCTCGCGGCGGATCCCGTCGAACGAGGAGAGCACGACCGCCTGCGGCGTGTCGTCGATGATGATGTCGACTCCGGTCAGGTGCTCGAGAGTGCGGATGTTCCGGCCTTCTCTGCCGATGATCCGGCCCTTCATGTCGTCCGAAGGAAGCTCGACGACGGACGACGTCGTCTCGGCCGCGTGACTTGCAGCCACGCGCTGCAGCGCGTCGGCGACGAGGTTTCGCGCACGCCGCTTGGCATCCACCTGTGCCTCCTCCTCCATCTGCCGGACGCGGCGGGCGAGGTCATGCCGGATCAGCTGTTCTGAACGGTCGAGCAGCTCCGCTCTGGCCTCGTTCACGGTGAGGCTCGAGATGCGCTCGAGCTCATCGAGCTCCTGGTCCTTGGCCTCCTTGAGCTGCTGCTGCAGCTCCTTGATGTGGACTTCACGGTCCGAGAGGCCCTGCTCGCGGCGGATGAGCTCCGTCAACTTGGCTTCGAGCTCGTCCTGGCGGGCGAGCACACGTTCCTCGAGCTTCGACATGTGGGCACGGCGCTCCTGAAGCGTCTGCTCCTCCTCGGCGCGGAAGCGCATTGCCTGCTCGCGCGCCTCGATCTCGCTCTCCCGCCGAAGGGTCTCCGCCTCGCGCCTTGCCTCCCCGATCAGCTCGTCTCGCTGTCTTGCCGCCTCGCCCAGGCCCGAACGATGCTGGAGCTTGAGGACGAGTGCGAGGAGCGCCGCTCCGAGAATCAGGCCGATGGCGATGCCGGCGACGATGAACACGTGGCGCTCCTTCGGGTCGCGTCGGGCTGGGGGGCCCGACCGGATGGTCGGTTGCACCGCTCGACGAGCGGGAATCACCCGCTATCAAGCCCGTGCAGAGCGTCCTGAAAGCGCGGCTGGACGGCCGCGCGGGGTCGTCACCGGCGAGCTGCCGCTGGCGGCGAGTCCTCCTTCGTGTGTGCTCGTCCGGTGGTCAGTGTGGTCTCGAGTTTCAGTCTCGTCGTATCAGAAAACGCGTCTGTGCAGGCAAAATGTCGGATGAAGCGCTTCTAGTCTACCGAATGTAAATCCGCGATGCCTGTAAGCGCCTCTCGGCTGAACCCCTTCCCGGCCAGGTAGCGAAGTGCTTTCGCGTTACCTCCGCGGCGTTCATAGAGCCGAGCGGCCCGGGTATCCTCGGGCTCGAGCCCGGCGATTGCCTCTTCGACGGCCTCGGCAGCAACGCCGCGGCCGCGAAGATCCGTTCGGATCAGATCGTTTCCGGCCCCGCGCTCGGCAAGCGCTCGGGCACGCCCGGTCGCAAAGCGCTCGTCGGAGACCAGTCCGGAGGCCGCCAGGCGATCGAGAACCTCGTCACGCTCGTCGGCCGGGATCCCCGCTTGCCCGAGGCGCTGGTCGAGCTCCTGCCGGGAGCGGTCGCGATGCCGCAGCGCACGGAGCGCGACCTCGGTTGGGTCCATCGGCTACTTCGCGGCCGTCTCGACCTCGGCCGCCGCCGACTTCTCGACCTTCACGTCCGCGTCCTCGGCGATCGGCAGCAGCCTCGCGGAGGCGACCTGGTCGGGGCCGACTTCGGTCTGGATCCGCTGGAGGATCTTCTGCGTTACGTCCGGGTGCTCGCGGAGGAACGCTGTGGCGTTCTGGCGTCCCTGCCCGAGCCGCTCCTCGTCGAAGCTGAAGTACGAGCCGGACTTCTGGACGGCCTTCCGCTCGAGCGCGGCGTCGAGCACGGTGCCCTCCCAGGAGACGCCCGAGCCGTAGATGATGTCGAACTCGGCCTGCTTGAACGGCGGGGCGACCTTGTTCTTGACGACCTTGACGCGGACGCGGTTGCCGATCGCCTCGACGCCTTCCTTGAGCGTCTCGATGCGCCGGATGTCGAGGCGGACCGACGAGTAGAACTTGAGCGCCCGGCCGCCGGGGGTCGTCTCCGGGTTCCCGAACATGACGCCGATCTTCTCGCGCAGCTGGTTCGTGAAGATCGCAATCGTGTCGGTGCGGTTCAACGTGCCCGCGAGCTTGCGGAGCGCCTGGCTCATCAGCCTGGCCTGGAGGCCGACGTGACTGTCCCCCATCTCGCCCTCGATCTCCGCGCGCGGGGTCAGGGCGGCAACCGAGTCGACGGCGACGACGGCGAGTGCGCCGCTGCGGATGAGCAGCTCGGCGATCTCGAGCGCCTGCTCGCCGTTGTCGGGCTGCGAGACGAGGAGATCCTCGACGTTGACGCCGATCCGGCGCGCGTATTGCGGGTCCATCGCGTGCTCGGCGTCGATGAAGGCGCAGATCCCGCCGCGGCGCTGGGCCTCGGCGATCACGTGGTAGACGAGCGTCGTTTTGCCCGATGACTCGGGGCCGAAGATCTCGACGATCCGTCCGCGCGGGAGACCACCGATCCCGAGCGCGAGGTCGAGCGAGAGTGAGCCCGTGGAGACCGCTCCGATCGCCACGTGCGCGTGGTCGTTCATCCGCATGACCGCGCCTTTGCCGAACTGGCGCTCGATCTGTCCGAGAGCGGTGTCGAGTGCCTCTTCGCGACCCAAGCCGATCAACCTCCTAGAGCAACAGTTTCGAGGGCTTCGTACTGCGCGCCGGACGGCCGCAGACGGGACATGTAAACAGCCGCATCGGACGGTCCAAATGTGCCCAGTTCTGGCACCACAGGATCAAGCTTAGGCGGAGACCGGAAGCGCAGGACGGTGACGTGCGGGAGCCAGGGACGCTTCTCCCGCCGGTACACGCCGAGTCGCTCGAGACCGTCGTAGAGGCGCTCTGCGAGGTGTCGGCCCTCGCCGCTCTGGTCGTCGAAGACGAGCATGCCGACGCTGCGCGTCTCGCGGTAGCGGCGAGGCGAGAAGACGATCTCTCCGGCAGCGCGTGAGGCCTCCGCGAGGGCGGCAGTGATCTCCGGAAGCTCGGATGCGGGGCGTGAGCCGAGGAACGCGAGGGTGGCGTGGAGGTTCTCCCGGGGAACGATGCGCCCGGCGAGCTGCTCGTCCTGCCACGCTTGGAGTCGGTCCAGGACGTCGTCCGGCAGTCGAAGGGCACAGAAGAGGCGCAGGCGCTCATCGCCCCCGACGGTAGCGGGACGATTCACACGCGATCGTCTCGACGTTGTGTCAAGACACGCCGCAGCAGGTGGAGCGCCGAGGCCGCCGCGCGCCGGCGCACGGCGCCGCGGTCGCCGGGCAGGCGCAGCTCGACACCGTGCGAGATCTCCGGCGTCTCGGCGTGGAGGAATACGAGCCCGATGGGCTTCTCGGGCGTGCCGCCGTCAGGCCCTGCGACGCCGGTCACGGAGACCGCCACATCGGCGCGGAGTGAACGACGCGCTCCGGAGGCCATGGCCGCGGCCGCCTCCGCCGAGACGGCCCCGTGCTGCTCGAGCAGCTCCGGCGTGACGCCGAGCTCATCGGTCTTCACCGAGTTGTCATAGGCCACGATGCCGCCCAGGAATACGTCACTTGCACCTGGAACCGACGTCAGCCGAGCGGAGACGAGCCCGCCGGTGCACGACTCCGCGGCGCCGACCTTGTAGCCGCGCTCACGGGCAAGCCGGAGCACGATCGCCTCGACAGCCTCCTCGTCCTCGGCGAAGAGCTGTCGCGGATGCGCCCCACGGAGCGCCTCGGTCAGCCGCTCAGCCTGCTCTTCGCCGCCGGGAGGGACGACGAGATCGACCTGCACCTCGAGGTCGTGCGCGCAGATCGTCGCCTCCAGGACGCCTGCCTCTCCCCCGGTCCCCTCGATCACTCTGGCAACCGCGGACTCCGGCAACCCGAAGAAGCGAAGGACTCGGTGCTGCGGGCTCTGCGCCCGGCTCAAGAGCTCCTGCAGCTCCGGACGCTCGAGCGCGTTCCGCCAGATGCGCTGGAGCTCAGCCGGCGGGCCCGGGAGCGCGATCGCGAGCGTCGAGCCCACCTGCAGCAGCACCCCAGGCGCGGTCCCCGCCAGACCGAGCGAGAGCGCGCCCTCCGGAATCGTGGCCTGCTTGCGGACGCCCGGCTCGAGCTCCGAGTACGGCCGGCGGAAGCGCTCGGCGAGCCCCCGGACGACGCCCTCGATCTCTCGCTCGAGGTCTGGATCGACGGCGAGCTCCCGGCCCGCAGCACGTGCGAGCAGCTCGACCGTCCTGTCGTCGTGTGTCGGGCCCAGGCCGCCCGAGGTGACGACGAGGTCGAGCTCGAGTGCCTCACGGAGCGCCGCCTCCAGCTGCTCCGGCCGATCGCCGATGATGCTCACCCGCTCCGGCTCGATGCCACGCGAGGAGAGCTCCCGGGCCAGGAACGGACCGTTCTCGTCGACCCGTCCTCCTCGGACGAGCTCGCTGCCCGTGACGAGGACGGCTGCTCTCGGACGCACTACGCCCGGGGGGCGGCCTGCGTGACCCGGTCGGCGGTCACGAACACAGCCTTCGGCGAGCTCGTTTTGGGGAGCCCGACGACTCGCCCGTTCACAGTCATCCGCAGGTTCCCCGGCCGCCGCATGCGGACGAAGTACCGCCGGTACGCGCGCTCCGTTCCGAAGCGGACGCTGTGCGCGGCGTCGAGTGTCCCCTCGTAGAGCTTCTTGCCGGCGGCAGAGCCGGCGTAGACCTCGAGCCAGGAGCGGCCGAGGGCGCCGGTCACGGTCATCTTCGCCCGCGCCAACTTCTTCGGACGGTTCAGCTTCGGCGCCTTGGTCGCGCCTGACGGTTGCGGGTTCGAGAAGTCGGGGACTGCGGTCGGGGGCGTATTGCTGCCGTACCGCCAGGCGGCGATCACGAGCAGGGTAATGACCCCGATAGCAGCGACGGCGATCAGCACGACACTCGTCTCGAAGCGCGGGCCTGCACGGCTCAGTGAGGACGTGCTCCTCGCCCGGAGCGGCGTCTCCTCGTCGACGTGCACGTAGCGCGAGTTGTACTCGTCCACGTAGAGCTGGCCGTCGAGGCCCAAGTACTCGGCGTAGCTCCTCAGGAAGCCCTTGACGTAGGTCTGTCCCGGGAGGATGTCGAACTGCTCGTCCTCGAGGGCCCGGAGGTACTTGGGGCGGATCTTGGTCGCCTGCTCGATCTCGGGAAAATCGAGGGCCTGGCGCAGGCGCGCCTCGCGAAGACTGTTGCCGATTTCGAACATGTGGCGGCCGAGTTCAGTCTAGACAGGTTCGCCCGGAGCGCTCACCCCAAAGTCATTCGGCGAAATGGCGGAGCACGTAGTAGGTGGCGACCGAGATCGACGCGGTCAGCGCGACGTACAGCGCCATGTACCCGAGGATCCGCCCGACGAGCGCCAGCTTGTAGCCCCTGACACGACCGAGCGTGCGCTCGATCGTCCGCCTCGACCGCCGGCCGAGGTAGATCGCGCCGAACGAGAGGATGTAAGCCGGCACGATCGCGACGGACGACTGCAGCAGCGTCACCCAGTCGAAGACCTCGGACGCGACGATGGCCGCCGGAATCGTCGCGAGCGCCGCCAGCCCGACGAGCACGGAGAAGACCGCGCTCCAGCTGATCGGGCGGTCGTTACTGCTTCTCGTAAGGCCGGCCAACGGCGGCGGGTGGTATCGAGCGGCCGATCACTCCCGCGACCGCGATCAGCGTCAGGACATACGGCAGGGTCTCGAACAGCAGCGCCGCCTGCTCCGAGTACTCCGGAAGCGCGCGGGCGAGCGCACTGGAAAAACCGAACAGCAAGGCGGCCCCCATCGCTCCGAAAGGCTTCCACATCCCGAAGATCAGTGCGGCGAGAGCGATGAAGCCCCGGCCGACCGTCATGTTCTCGCCGAACGAGCCGACGAAGCCAAGCGAGAGGTACGCGCCGCCGAGTGCCGCCAGAACGCCGGAGAGCGTCACCGCGCCGTAGCGAACGCCGTAGACGGAGACTCCCGCCGCGTCCGCCGCGCCGGGATTCTCCCCGGTCGCGCGGATTCTCAGCCCAATCGGGGTCTTGAAGACAACGATCCAGGTCAGAAGCACCGTCGCGAACGCCAACCAGATCATCAGATTCATCCGCCCGAAGATCGGCCCGATGAAGTAGACCCCGTCGAGGAACGAAAGGTGGACGTCCGGGATCTGCGAGAGCTCGCTCGGCGTGCCCTCGTCGCCGTAGATCTTGATGTAGAGGTAGCCGGTCAGCCCCAGCGCGAGGAAGTTGATCGCCGTTCCGCTGACGATCTGGTCGGCGCGAAGGTGGATGGAGAAGAAGGCGTGGACGAGCGCGAGCGCCGCTCCCGCGGCCATCGCCGTCAGCAGCCCGAAGGCCCAGTGGCCAAAGCGAACCGACCCCCAGACCCCGAAGAACGCGCCCATCAACATCATCCCCTCGAGCGCGATGTTCACGACGCCGCTGCGCTCGGAGAAGAGCCCACCCATCGCAGCGAAGATCAGCGGTGTCGCCCACCTGAGGGTCGCCGCGATGAGGCTCGACCAGACGAACACGGCCTCGTGGTGCGTCATGCTCCCCCGTGCTGCCGCTACGCCCAGGACGATCCCCAGGACGCCGGCGAGGATCGCCCCCCAGCCCCACTTCCGCTCTCCGCGAGCGAGCGTCCAGATGCCCGCAGCGACCGCCAGCGTGCCGAGCACTGCCGGGATGATCTCGACGGCCCCGATGTGGTCGCGCAGGTCGGCGCCGAGCGGCGGCAGCATCAACCACACGCCGAGCCCCGCGAGGAGGACGCCGCCGATCCCGATCTGACGGTTCCGCGAGGCCGGCCGGAGCCAGGCAGCCTGCGGAAGCAGTGCGCGGCCGCCGTTCACTCGCGCACCGCCTTCGGCCGCCGCCGGGGTAAGCGCACCTTCCGCC
>DASSXA010000247.1:0-3190 GCA_035704315.1 Gaiellaceae bacterium | reverse complement strand
GGAAAGCCGCGGGTGTTCGGCTTCAACGATAGGAGAGCTGGATGACTTCCCTCGAGAACCGGAAACGGTGGTTTGCCCTGGCCCTGATCGTGGCCGCCCAGTTCATGGTCGTACTCGACGTGGCGATCGTGAACGTCGCCCTGCCGTCGATCAAGATCGACCTCCACTTCAGCCAGGAGAGCCTGCAGTGGGTCGTCACCGCCTACGCCATCCTCTTCGGCGGCGTGCTGCTGCTTGGCGGGCGGCTCGCCGACCTGCTCGGGCGCCGGCGCGTTTTCGTCGCGGGACTCGTCCTCTTCACCGTCAGCTCGCTTCTCAACGGCCTGGCCTGGTCCGAGGGCTCGCTGATCGGTTTCCGTGCCCTCCAGGGACTTGGAGCAGCGTTGCTCTCGCCCGCAGCCCTGTCCATCCTGACCACGACGTTTGCGGAAGGCCGCGAGCGCAATCTTGCGCTGGGGGTCTGGGGGGCGGCCTCGGGTAGCGGGGCCGCCGCCGGCGTCCTGCTCGGAGGTGCGCTGACGAGCGCCTTCAGCTGGTCATGGATCTTTTTCGTCAATGTCCCCGCCGGAGCGATCGTGCTCGCCCTGACCCCTTTGCTCCTCCGCGAGAGCCGGGCCGATCTCAACCAGCGGCGCTTCGACACCGCCGGCGCCGCGTCCATCACCGGAGGCCTGATTCTGCTCGTTTACGCCCTCACGCGCGCGGTCCAGCACGGCTGGGGCACCACCGAGACGATCGGGCTGCTCGCAGCTTCCGCTGTGCTCGTAGTCGCTTTCGTCGTGATCGAGCTTCGCTCGAAGGCGCCGTTGCTGCCGTTGCGGATCTTCCGCCTGCGCACGCTCACGGCCTCGAACATCAGCGGGCTGCTGCTCTCCGCAGCGGTGTTCTCGCAGATATTCCTCCTGACGCTCTATATGCAGGAGGTGCTGCACTACTCGGCGCTGCAGACCGGTGTCGCCTACGTCGCCCTGACCGCCTCCGTGATCCCATTTTCGGGCCTGGCGCAGGCTCTCGCGACCCGCGTAGGGATTCGCCGCGTGCTTCCGGCGGGGATGGCGTTCGTGGCCGGAGGTCTCGTCCTCTATGCGCAGCTGCCGGTCCACGGGCACTACTTCTGGAACCTCCTGCCCGCCTTCCTGCTCAGCGGCCTCGGGCTCGCGTTCGCGTTCGTGCCCGTGTCGATCGGCGCGCTGACCGGCGTGAGCGGAGACGAGGCAGGCGTCGCATCCGGCCTGCTCAACACCAGCCAGCAGATCGGCGGCGCAATCGGCGTCGCCGTGGCGACAACGATCGCGACGACGTTCACGAACCGCTACGTCGACGCCCGCGTTGGGACGAGCCCGCTCGGCGGGGCCGCGCTCACGCATGGCTTCCAGATCACGTTCTACGTTCTCGCCGTGATCGCCGGCCTTGGAGCGGTCGCTGCGGCGGTGCTCATGGAGTCGCATCCCTCTGTGTCAGACGCCGCAGAAGTCGAGGGCGAACGACTGCGCGAAGCGGCGTGAAATACAAGCGTGTTCGCTTGCGGGGCAGGACCAGACCCGATACCAAAGTGCACTAGAGCTCCGCCCTAGAGTGGCGTATCCTCACCGAGACCTCTCGGAAAGACTGGAAGTGAAGGCCAGTAGAGGCCTAGCTGACGGAGGCGGGCGGAGCTGCGCGGAGCCGAGCGGCGCCGGCTGCGATCAGCGAGCGCAAACGCGTCGTGGAGGAGGTTCCTGGAATGAACGCCATGACGCGAATGGAAGCCTGGGATCAATTGGTGGCAGACCCGCGCCCGCGCGATCACATCGTGCAGCTCTACCAGGAGAAGGCGTTTCTCAACCGCGCCGTGTGCCGGTTCGTCGGTGCTGGTCTCGCGAACGGAGAGGGCATCATCCTCGTGTCAACGGCCCCGCACTGGACCGGCTTTCACGCATACCTCGAGGACGAGGGCGTGAATGTGAGAGCGGCGCGGAAACGCGGACAGCTGACGGTCGTCGACGCCGACGAGCTCCTGCCCCGCTTCATGCGTAACGCGATGCCGGATCACGACATATTCCCGGGCGTCTTCGAAAACGTCGTCGCAGAGGCGCGCGATGCAGGGGGTTACCAAAAAGTGCGCGTCTGGGGAGAAATGGTGAATGTTCTCTGGGAGCGCGGGGACGTCGACGCCAGCATGAACCTCGAGGACCAGTTCGATCAGCTAATCAAAAAGCATGACATGGCGATCTTCTGCTCGTTCCTGATGGACAACTTCAACGACGACGTCCACACGCGCATGCTGCCCAGGCTCGGGACGAATCACTCTCACCTCATTCCCGTGGAGGACTATGCTCGGCTGGAGCACGCCGTAGTCGATGCGCTCCGCGAGACGGTCGGCCCAGAGGAGGCCCGCGTCCTCGACAACGAGCTGCTCTCCCGCTACCGGCCGCCTTTCAACATGCCGCGCTCCCAAGCGTTGTTGCTGGCACTGCGTCAGTTTCTCCCGACGGTTGCCGATCCGGTCCTCCAGCGCAGCCGCGAGCTGTACACCGCTTCCGGGACTGCCTGAAGTGGCTGCTCAACCCGTCGCCGCTAGCGGCTGGATCGGTTTCCGAACCCTCAACGGCGACGATGCGGACGCAGGCGCGGCTGCGACCGATCTGACCAACATCCTCGATACGGTTGAAGTTCCGATCGTCGTCTTGCGACGCGACTTTACGATCGCAGGCTTCAACAAGGCGACGGCGGATGAGTTTCGCCTCTCCCCATCGGACATTGGTCGAGCGTCACGCGATATCTCGCGCCTCGCCGGCTTGCCGAGTCTGGAAGAGCAATGCAGCGAGGTCATGGCAAGCGGAGTAGAGGCGAGGACCGATCTTCGCGACGGGGACAGGTGGTTCGTTGTCCGCATATCTCCCTACGCAAATGGTGAGCGCCAGGTCAGCGGCACCGTGCTGACGTTCACGAATGTGACCGCTTTCCGCGCAAGCATCGATCAGGTCATCTACGAGCGCGAATGCACCAAGGCGATCCTCAACGCCGTTCCTGATCCTCTCGTCGTGCTCAGCGCTGACCAGCGAATCCAGTCCGGCAATCGCGCCTTCTACTCGATGTTCTATGAACTTGCCTCGTTGCGTACGAGACTCAAAGGGATGCTTGCCGGCGGCCGTGCTCTCGACTCCGTTGAGGTGGATCAGGTCGTTCCGGGAGAGGGTCGCCGAAGGCT
>DASSXA010000395.1:0-4255 GCA_035704315.1 Gaiellaceae bacterium | reverse complement strand
CCGGCGCGGCGCCCACGCGATGGGCGGCATGGCTGCATTCATCCCGAGCCGCCGCGATCCCGAGGTGAACGAGACCGCGCTCTCCAAAGTGCGCGAAGACAAGGTCCGTGAGGCCGGCGACGGCTTCGACGGCACGTGGGTCGCCCATCCGGACCTGGTTCCGGTCGCGAGAGAGGTCTTCGACGGCGTCCTCGGGGACTCGCCGAACCAGGTCGAGCGGCGCCGCGACGACGTGGAAGTCGGCGCGCCCGACTTGCTGAACCTGGCCGTCGAGGGCGGCGAGATCACGGACGTTGGGCTACGGACGAACGTGAGCGTGGGAATCCGCTATCTCGAGTCGTGGCTGCGTGGAGTGGGAGCCGCGGCCATCGACAACCTGATGGAAGACGCGGCCACCGCCGAGATCTCGCGCTCGCAGATCTGGCAATGGGTCCATCACCGAAGGGTGACGCCGAAGCGGGTGCGTGAGGTCGCCGACGCCGAGGCCTTCGAGGGGGGTCGCTTCGCGGAGGCGCGAGAGGTGTTCGAGCGCGTCGCGCTCGCCGACGAGTTCACGGAGTTCTTGACCCTGCCGGCCTACGACTACATCGACTGAAGGAGACGACGATGAGCAAGCTGAACGGACAATCGCGCTGGACGGGCATTCGCCGGGACTGGACCGAAGAGGATGTCGCCCGGCTGCGCGGCTCTCTGCCCATCGAGTACTCGATCTCCCGTCACGGCGCTGAGCGCCTGTGGGAGCTCCTCCATACCGAGGACTACCTCCCGACGCTGGGCGCCATCACTGGCGCGCAGGCCGTACAGATGGTCAAGGCCGGAGCGAAAGGGATCTACGTCAGTGGTTGGCAGGTCGCGGGGGACAACAACCTGGCGGGGGAGACCTATCCCGATCAGAGCCTCTACCCGGCGAACAGCGTCCCTGCGATGGTGCGCCGGATCAACAAGGCGCTCCAGCGTGCCGACCAGATCGAGCACCAGGAGGGCGGAGCGACTCGGAACTGGTTCGCGCCCATCGTCGCCGACGCCGAGGCCGGCTTCGGCGGCAATCTCAACTCCTTCGAGCTGATGAAGGCGATGATCGACGCGGGCGCGGCGGGAGTCCACTTCGAGGACCAGCTCGCCTCCGAGAAGAAGTGCGGACATCTCGGCGGGAAGGTGCTCGTCCCGACCTCGCAATTCATCGGAACGCTGAAGGCGGCGCGGTTGGCGGCCGACGTGATGGGCGTCCCGACGGTGCTGATCTCACGAACGGACGCCGACGCCGCAACGCTGCTGACGAGCGACATCGATCCGGCCGACGACGAGTTCCTGACCGGCGAGCGCACGCCCGAAGGGTTTTTCAAGGTGCGTGCAGGGCTCGAGCCGGCAATCAAGCGGTCACTCGCGTATGCGCCGTACGCCGACATCGTCTGGTTCGAAACCTCGACGCCGGACATGGGTGAGGCGCGCGAGTTCGCGGCGGCAATTCACGAGCGCTTGCCCGGGAAGCTGATGGCCTACAACTGCTCCCCCTCGTTCAACTGGCGCAAGCACCTGGACGACGAGCAGATCGCGGGCTTCCAGCGTGAGCTGGGCGAGCTGGGCTACAAGTTCCAGTTCATCACGCTGGCGGGATTCCACTCGCTGAACGCGGCCATGTTCGAGCTCGCACGCGGCTACGTGGAGGAGGGGATGCCCGCCTACGTCCGGGTCCAGGAACACGAGTTCGAGCTGGAGGACCAGGGCTACACGGCGACGCGGCACCAGCGCGAGGTCGGCGCCGGCTACTTCGACGCCGTCGCGCAGCTGATTTCGGGCGGACGGTCCTCTACCCTGGCGCTCGAGGGCTCGACCGAGGAGGCTCAATTCCACGCCGAGCGAGCTCCTGCCTGACCACCTCCAGCGCCTCGGCCAGCTGGTCGCGGTTGGCCGGTTCGTTGAGCCAGCGGCTCGTTCCGGAAGGGTGAGGTAGCGGGATCCCGACGGCGCCGTCGAGCTCGAACCGCTGCCCGATGTGGGGGCCGAGGATCTTCACACCGAGCAGACGGCGGGCGCTGAGCCCGCCGAGGGTGAGGATCAGCTCCGGACGGATCAGCTCGAGCTCCCACTCGCGCCAAAACGAGCAGAGCTCCTGCTCGCGCGGTGTCGGCGTGCGGTCACCGCTGCCCGACGGCGACTTTCCCGGGTAGCAGCGGGTCACCGACGCGCAGTAGAAGGTCGAGTAGAACTGCTCCTCGTCCATCTGAAGCCAACGGCGCAGGGTCCGTCCGGCGCGGCCGCGCCACGGCAGCCGCTGCTCGCCCTCCAGCGCTCCGGGCGCCTGTCCGTGGATGTAGGCGCGTTGCCCCGTGTACGGCTGGACGACGGGAAGCGATTCGAGCGGAAAGCCCGCCTCGACACAGGCACGACAGACCCGGTTGTCGCGCTGGAGGGAGGCGATCGATCGGTACGCCGAGCGGCGCCGCGTCAAGGCGAGGCGACCATCACGAACAGGCGGCTCACATGCAGCACGCGGCCGCCGAGCTCGGCCGCCAGCTCGTCGGGGACGAAGACCCGCTTGAAGACCTTCCAGCGGGAGCCGTCCCTCAACATCCGCTCGTCCCAGCGAGTCGGTTCTTCCCCTTCACGTAGCACGGTTCCCACGACGACGAGCTCCGGCGCGACCCGTCTGACTTCTGCCAGAAAGCGACGCCGATCGTCGTCCTCCAGGTGGCAGTAGAAGTAGCTCGCGAAGATGCGGTCGAACGAGTCGTCGTCGAAGGGGAGCTCGAGCGCGTCGCCCTGGACGAATTCGACGTGCGGCGCCTGCGCGGAGGCGACCTCCAGCATCGACGCGCTCTGATCCAGGCCTACCACCTCGCCGTGCAGGTGGCGCGTCAGGAAGCCCGTTCCACAGGCGACGTCGAGCGTTCGCGCCGGCGGGAGCTCGGAGATCCAGCGAGTCAGCTGCTCGCGTTCGTCGTGCCAGTCGTCCGGCCGGTTGCCCGCGTAGAGCCCTCGACCCAGCCACCAGTCGTCGTACTCGCGCGCGCGGGCTTCGTAGTAGGCCTTCACACTCTTAGAGTACGGCCGTGCTCCCGCTCGAAGCCGTGCCGAACTTCTCGGAGGGGCGGGATCGCGACACGATCGAAGTCATCGCCGACGCCTTGGGCCACGGCGCGCGGCTGCTGGACGTTCATTCGGATCCGGATCACAACCGTTCTGTCTTCACGCTCGTCGGCGACGACGCTTCGCTGGTGGACGCGCTCATCGCAGGAGTTGCCTGCGCACGCGATCGAATCGATCTCCGCCGCCATGAAGGGGCGCATCCGCGGATCGGCGCTGCGGACGTGGTGCCGGTCGTCCCGCTCGTCCCGGGAGACATGGAGCGGGCGCGGGCGGCCGCATCCGAAGTGGCCCGCCGGATCGGAGACGAGCTTGCGTTGCCGGTGTTCCTCTACGGCGAGCTGGCTCCCGGGCGAGGACCGGCGTCCTTCCGTCGAGGCGGTACCGCGGAGCTGGCGCGTCGCCTGGCCGAGGCCGAGCTCACGGCAGACTTCGGCCCGCCCGAGCTCCATCCGAGTGCCGGCGGCGTCATCGTCGGAGCCCGCGGGCCGCTGATCGCGTTCAACGTCGACCTGCGCGGCGGATCGGTCGACGATGCGCGGGCGATTGCGTCGGTCATCCGCGAGCGCGACGGCGGCTTCACCGGCGTACGAGCGCTCGGTCTCGAGCTACCCGGGACGGGCCGCGTCCAGGTGAGCATGAACATCGAAGACTGGAGAGCGGCCGCGCTGCACGACATCCTTGCCCGCATCGAGGACGAAGCCGCCGCGCGGGGGGTCGAGGTCGCCGGCTCCGAGCTTGTCGGGCTCATGCCCGCCGGCGCGGCGGCAGCGGCTGCAGGAGCGCTGCTGAAGATCGACGGCTTCGACGCTACGCGACTGCTCGAGCTTCGGCTGCTCGGCGAGTAGCGAACGCGAGGCCGGCAAGTGCGGCGGCCGGAATGGCGAGCGCGGCCGCAGCGAAGACAACGCTCGTGTCGGCCACCGCATAGAGCGGTGCGATGAAGAGGAGGCCCGTGGCGTGCGCGCCGCGATGAACGAGTGCGATGAGGCCCATCGCGCGACCGAGGAACCGATCGGGAACCTCCTCCTGCGCGGCCGAGTTGACCAGCACCCAGGCGGCGCCCTGTCCGAAGCCGACCAATGCGCCGGCGGCCAGGGCGATCCCAACCGAATGGGCGATCGCGAAGAGCGCGTAGCCCGGGAGATACGCCGACCACGCGACGATCGAG
>DASSXA010000125.1:0-2560 GCA_035704315.1 Gaiellaceae bacterium | reverse complement strand
CTTCGGCGCGGCCGGCATGAAGAGACCGGGCTTTGCACCTGCCTTGCCTGCCTGCCACTGGCCCTCGTGGCTGACGACCTTGCCGCCTTCGATGTCGTTGACCTTTTCACCGACGTACCAGACGCTTCCGTCGCCGCACTGCGTGTAGTAGTCGAGCGTCTGCTCGACGAGCGCGCCCTCTTCGAAGTCCTTCACCCGCACGACCCTGACCGGGAAGCCGGCGATCGTGGCGGCCTCTTCCTGGACGCGCTGCTCGACGCGCGTCTCGACCATCTCGTCGCTGTCCTCGGCACGCTCGCTGCCCCGGAAGATGCTGAGCTTGACCTTCGAGAGCGGGACGAAACGGTTGTCGACGTCGGCTGAGCAGTCGGCGGGGGAGACCTCCGCCTGCGTCTCGGTCGTCGTTCCCTGGGTTTCCTCAGCAGAGCTCGAGTCTTCGCCGCCGCAGGCCGCAGCTGCGACGGCGAAGAATGCGAGCCCGACCGCACACCAGGCTCGTGCTCGGCTCGTGGTCGTCGTCCCGGCTCCTAGAAGCGCTCGGCGGGCTTGGTGGCGCGATACACCTCACTGAAGCGGAAGCCTCGTCGGTCGAGTCTGAGCGCCTCGTTCCGGACCTCTCTCATCGCGTCGCGATCGAGACGGACGACATCGACCAGATCCAGGGTCTCGCCAGAGGCCGGCTCGACGACACCGATCTTGATGATGCCGACGCCTGGAACGTGGTACTTGCTCTGGATTCCGCCCTCCGGGTCGAGGATGTTCTGCTCGTTCGTGATCAGCACCCTGTCGGAGCAACCCGCCGGGACGCAGACCGACTGATACTTCGCGACTACGCGCGCGCAGTCGAGGAAGTCGATCTCCGGCGCGAACCCCTGCACGTAGAGGCGTGAGCTCACGTGCGTGGCTCCGGCCATGTGGATGCCTGCCTCGGCCCCGTCCTCGCCCGTGATCCAGACGCTCGGGGCGCCGACGAACTCGCCGTTCTCGAACTCCTCGGGATACTCGCCGAGGTTCCAGACGTTGTCGTCATCGTCCTGCGCGAAGAACGAGAGCTCTGACTCCACGAGCTCGCCTTCGCTCTCGTCCGTGTCCCAGATGACGAGGGCGTTGACACCGTCGATCTTCTTCATCAGGTCGGTGACGGTGAACACGACCCGATGCGGCACGCCGTCAACCGATCCTTCCAGGATCAACTGGGTACCCGGCCGCATCGGGAGATACCGATTGTCGATCGTGGGCCGACGCGGAAAATCGGCAGCGCCGAACTTCTCGAGCCGAATGCACGGCTTGATCGCGTTCCTGGCCGAGCTCTTCGTCGCCGACGAAGCACTGGCCCGATCGGCGCTTACCGCTGCCACCGCGGCGACCAGCACGAGCAGCAGGAGTGCTGCAAGAGCCCACAGTGGTGCAAACCGGTTCCGCGGTGTGCTGACCATCGAAACCTCCTATCCCCAAGTGAAGGGGTTGCCTATTCGCCGAACAGTGTGCTCTCTGGCATCGACAAAAAGCAAGTGTGAATTTCCTGGAGAAGCGGCCGAATTAGACTGACCGTCGTGCCAACCGACCCCTTGACGGACGAACAGCGCGAGATCCGCGACCTGATTCGCATGCTCGCGCGCGAGCGGATCGCGCCGCGGGCGGCCGAGATCGACAAGAGCTCGGAGTTCCCCTGGGACGTCGTCGAGCTCTTCCGCGAGCACGGGATCTTCGGGGTGATGCACGACCAGGAGTACGGCGGGCTCGGCGCCAGCGCCCTCATGACGCTCGTCGCGGTCGAGGAGGTCTCGAAGGTCTGCGCGACGAGCGGCCTGATCTTGGCCGTACAGGAGCTCGGCTCGCTCGGCCTGAAGCTCGCCGGCAACGAGGAGCAGAAGGACCGCTACCTGCAGAGGCTCGCGAGCGGCGAATGGCTGACGGCCTACGCCCTCACCGAGCCAGGCTCCGGCTCCGACTCGGCAGCGATGCGCTCAGAGGCCAGGCGGGACGGCGACGAGTACGTGATCACCGGCGGCAAGCGCTTCATCACGAACGCCGGCGTCGCCGACCTGTACACGGTCTTCGCGAAGACGGATCCGACGCTCGGACACGACGGCATCTCCGCGTTCCTGGTAGAGGCGACCTCACCGGGCTTCGAAGTCGGGCGCATCGAGCCGAAGATGGGGATCAAGGGGTCGACGACCGGCGAGATCTTCTTCAACGACATGCGCATCCCGGCCGACAACCTCCTCGGCGAGGAGGGGGAGGGCTTCAAGATCGCGATGCGGATCCTCGACCGCTCGAGGCCCGGGATCGGCGCGCAGGGCCTCGGCATCGCGCAGGGTGCGACGGACTACGCGCTCGAGTACGCGAAGGAGCGCGAGACGATGGGCAAGCCGATCGGCCAGCACCAGATGATCTCGGCGATGCTCGCCGACATGGAGACGAAGTGCGAGGCGGCGCGCGGCCTCCTCTACAAGTGCGGCCAGCTGATCGACGAGGGCTTCGAGGGATCGGAGCTCACGAAGATCAGCGCGATGGCGAAGCTCTACTGTTCGGACGTCGCCATGGAGGTGACGACCGA
>DASSXA010000371.1:0-5911 GCA_035704315.1 Gaiellaceae bacterium | reverse complement strand
GAGATTCCGACCGACCTGGACATGATCGTCCTGAGGGCGCTCGCGAAGGATCCGGCCGATCGCTTCGAGAGCGCGGAGGAGATGGAGCGAGAGCTGGCGCGGGTCGCGGGCGGGGGCGGGGTGACCACGGAGACGGCGGAGGCAGCGACGGCGGTTCTTGCGGGTGCCGGGCTCGCCGAGGCAGCGCCGACCATGATCTCGCGCCGTCCGGTCGCGGCGCCGAGGGAGACCTACGACGACCACTACTACGACTACGAAGAGCCGCCGCGGCGACGCCGGCCGATCTGGCCGTGGCTGCTCGCGATTCTTTTGGCCGCAGGCGCAATCGTCGCTGGCTTCTACGTCTGGGACCAGATCCAGGACGAGCTCAACGCGACGAAGCCCGTGGCGGTGCCGCTCGTGGAGGGAATGCGGAAGCCGCTGGCCGAGAAGGCGATCCGCGACGCCGGCCTTCGTCCGCGGGCGATCAACCGCTCCCACCTCACGGTTCCCGTCGGCGAGGTCTTCGCCCAGGACCCCGACGCCGGCGAGCGGATCCAGAAGGGGAACGCCGTGCGGATCTTCGTATCGACCGGAAAGCCACGCGTGAACGTGCCGGACGTCTTGGGCGCCCGAGAGGCCGACGCGATCGCCACGATCCGAGCCGCGGGACTGATCCCCAGCCCGGTCGAGATCTTCTCCGACGACCCGCAGGGCTCGGTCATCGCCCAGGACCCGAAGGGCGGCACGAGCGTCGTTCGCGGCACCACGGTTCGCATCAACATCTCGAAGGGTCAGCAGACGACGGGGCTTCCGAACGTGATCGGCCTGTCCTATGACAGTGCAGCTGATCAGCTGCGACGTGCCGGGTTCACGCCGAGTCGGAAGGACGTCGACTCGAGCGAGCCGAAGGGCACCGTCATCGAGATGGATCCTTCGCCTGGCTCGCTGCAGCCGCCGGGGACCAAGGTCACTGTCACCGTTTCGAAGGGCCAGGCGACGTCGGCGATCCCGGATGTGACCGGAATCGACGAGGCGAGCGCGCAGGCGACGCTCGAGAACGAGGGCTGGAAGGTCTCGATCCGAGACACGCCGACGCAGGATCCCGCCGAGGACGGGATCGTTCTCGACCAGGCGCCGTCGGCGGGCGAGCAGGCCAAGCCCGGCGCGAAGGTCACGCTGTTCGTCGGCCGGCTGCAGCAGACCGAGCCGCCGCCCCCGCCGACGCCGACGCCTCCGCCGCCACCACCCGGTCCGCCGCCCCCGTGAGTCGCCGCGTCCGCGTCGCGGTCGTCGCGGGAGGCCGCTCCAGCGAGCACGAGATCTCGGTTGCCTCGGCGCGGTCCGTGATCGACGCCCTCGACTCCGATCGCTACGACGTCGAGACGATCGAGATCGGCCGGGACGGGCGCTGGGCGCTCAACTCTGGGATGAAGGAGCTCGACCGGCCCGTGGCGGAGACGCTTCCGGTCCCGACGGGCTCACCGCCAGAAACGCTGGGGCGCGTCGACGTCGTCCTCCCGATCCTCCATGGCCCGTTCGGCGAGGATGGGACCGTCCAGGGCCTGCTCGAGCTCGCCGGGGTGCCGTACGTCGGCGCGGGGGTGACCGCTTCTGCGCTCTGCATGGACAAGGATCTCCTCAAGTCCGTCTGCCGCGACAAGGGCATTCCGGTGACGCGATCGGTGACGGTCAGAGACGGCGACCGGCCGGAGAACCCGTTCGGCTACCCGGTCTTCGTGAAGCCCGCGCGCCTGGGCTCGTCGGTGGGGATCACGAAGGTCGAGCGGGAGGAGCAGCTCGAGGACGCTGTGGCGCTCGCGCGGCGCCACGACGAAAAGGTTCTCGTCGAGGAGTACGTCGACGGCGTCGAGGTCGAGTGCGGCGTGCTCGGGAACCGCGAGCCGATCGCCTCGCTGCCGGGCGAGATCGTGGCGCACGGATTCGGCGGCGTCGACTGGTACGACTACTCGGCCAAGTACGACGAGGGCGGGATGGACCTGATCATCCCGCCGCGGATCCCCGAGACGTCGATCGAGCAGGTGCAGGAGATCTCGATCGACGCGTTCATCGCCTCGGATTGCGAGGGCATGGCGCGGGTGGATTGCTTCGTGACAGCCGACGGTGAGGTGCTCGTCAACGAGCTCAACACGATTCCCGGCTTCACTGCGACGAGTGTCTACGCCAAGCTCTTCGAGGCCTCGGGCATCCCGTATCCGGAGCTGCTCGACCGCCTGATCGAGCTGGCGCTCGAGCGCCACGAGCGCCGCGGCCGCCTCGAGTACTAGGCGGCCTTCACCTCGTTCACGTGCGCTCGGCTTTCGAGGTCGGTGATCCAGATCACGAAAAAGCGGGCCTTGGCGTCCTGTAGCTCGAAGGTGGTCTGGGCATCGACCGTCTCGGAGTCCGATACCGGCTGGAACGGCCCTTGTGCCGAGTCGCCGTCACGAATCTCGGCGGTGAAGCCTGGGGTGTCCGTGCTCACGGTGATCGACTTCGGCTCCACGACCTTCCCTGCATCGAGCACGAGCCCGACGCCCGGCTTGGTGTTCGAGAAGTCGTTGTACGTCTCGGTCGTCCAGTAGGTCCCGGGGTTGCCGTCGGTCGCGTTCGGCGCCTCGCCGTCGTGTTCGGCGCCGTCGCCGTCCGGGTCGAACGCGCCGATTCCGGAGAGTCGGATCGGCGCGTTCGTTGCGGCCGCCGGCGACCCGCCGTCGTCGTCGCGGAGCGCGATTGCTGCGTAAGCGGCCAGCGCCGCGACCCCGATGACCGCAAGAACGGCCACGATCGGCCACAGGAGACCGGTCCTCCTGCGCCGGCGCGGCGGCCGCGCCGGTTTGGCAGGCCGGACCGGCCTGCGCGAGATCATCGTCGCCTCCTCCGAGCTCGGATCGAGGTCGGCGAGGCAGGCCTCGAGCTCGGCGACGAGCTCGTCCATCGACCGGAAGCGGTCCTCGGGACGTTTCGCCATGGCGCGTTCGATCGCCATGGCGACGCGCGGGGGGCAATCCGGCCGCCGCTCGAGCACGTCGGGAGGCGGTTCGTTCACGTGCCTGAGCGCAACCGCGACGAAGTTCTCGCCGTGGAAGGGGACGCCGCCCGTGAGGAGCTCGTAGAGGACGACACCGAGCGAGTACACATCCGTGAGGGCGTCGACCCGCTGGCCGCGGGCCTGCTCCGGCGCGATGTACTCGCTGGTGCCGAGCACGGTGCCGGTGATCGTCACTCCGTCGACGTCGACGGAGCGCGCAATGCCGAAGTCGGTCATCTTCGCCTGTCCGTCCTCGTTCAGAAGGACGTTCTGGGGCTTGACGTCCCTGTGGATCATCCCGCGGTCGTGAGCGAACCCGAGCGCGCGAGCCATCTGCAGGGCGAGTAGGAGCGCGTCCCGGATCGGCAGCGGCCCCTGCCGTTCGATCAGCTGCTTGAGGTTCCGCCCGGCGATGTACTCGAAGACGATGTACTGCCGTCCGCCGTCCTCGCCGCGGTCGATCACCGTGACGATGTTGGGATGGCTGAGCTGAGCGACGGAGCGCGCCTCCCGCCGGAAGCGCTCGACGTACTCCTCGTCCTGTGTGAATTGCTCGTGTAGCACCTTGATCGCGACGGTGCGGTCGAGCAGGCGGTCTTGCGCCTTCCAGACGGTCGACATGCCGCCTCGGCCGACGAGCTCGAGCAGCTCGTAGCGACCTGCAATCACCTCTTCAGACACGGGAGGACAGGGTAGTTCGCTCATCTACGAGGGGGACGGCGGGGATCTCGGCGACGAGGTCTCTGGTCAGCCGGTCGAGCATCGCTCTGACCTCGTCGTGGCGCTCCGGCTCCCAGCCTTCCAGCAGCTGTGCGAGACCCTCGCGCCGCGCTTCGACGACCCGGGCGTACACCGACTCGCCTTCGCCGCGAAGATGAGCGTCCCCGACGAGGCCGCGTTCGCGAAGCGATGCAAGGGCGCCGACGATTCTCGGATCCTCCAAGTCGAGAGTGGTCCCCTCGCCGAGCCGGGTCAGCAACCAGACCTCTCCAGGCTCGAGGTCCAGCTCGGCGCGCTCGGCGAGCCGCTCATAGACCCGCCAGCGGTTCTCGCGCTGCGCGAGCGTGGCGACGATGCGCTGCAGTTCGGGCAGCGACTCCGCCTCGCGCGGCATCGCGAAGTGTTCGGCAACGCCCTCGGCCTCGGCACTCTTGCGCAACGGCACTTCGCGCAAGAACCAGGTGAGAACGAAGGCAATCACCGAGATACCGGCTGCCGCAGCGAACACGGGCCGAAGCGACGCGGCGAAGGCACCGACGTAAGCCGAATGCACTGCGGACGGCAAGGCCCTAACGACCTCGGGTGCGGCCGCGGCCGGTGGACGAACGCCGGGCGGGAGCGCCGTCGCCAGATTCGTCGCCAGGCGGTTGGCGAAGATCGCTCCGAAGACCGAGACGCCGATCGATCCGCCCACCTGCCGAGATAGCGTTGAGCCCGAGGTTGCGACGCCGAGCAGCTCATACGGGACGGCGTTCTGCGCGGCCAAGACGAGCACCTGCATCGTCATGCCCAGCCCGAAACCGAGGATGACCATGTAGCCGGCGGTCTGCCAGATCGGCTGCGACACGCCGATTCCGGAGAGCAAGAACATGGCAAACGCCATGAGGGCCGTTCCGGCGATCGGAAACGGCCGATAGCGGCCGAACCGCGTAATCAGCTGCCCGCTGCCGATCGAAGTGACGAGGAGACCGGCCATCATCGGGGTGAGGAGGAGACCGGAGGAGGAGGGGCTGTACCCCTTGACGATCTGGAGGTAGAGGGGCAGGTAGGTGACGGCGCCGAACAACGCGAAGCCGACGATGAAGCCGACCGCGCTGGTGACCACGAAGATCCGGTTCCTGAAGAGCTGTAGCGGCAGGATCGGCTCGGCCGCGCGGCGCTCGACGAGGACGAACGCGATCAGGAGCAGAGGGCCGATGATCGCGAGCGCGACGCTCTGTGGCGAGTCCCAGGCCCATGTTGTCCCGCCGAGGCTCGTGAAGAGGATGATCGCGGAGAGCCCGCTTGCGAGAAGCGAGGCGCCGAGGTAATCGATCCGGCGGTGGACGTGTTCGGCTCGCGTGTGGAACACGACCCCGATCACTACGAGCGCCAGGGCACCCAGCGGAAGGTTGATGTAGAAGATCCAACGCCAGGAGAGGTGGTCGACGAAGAAGCCGCCGAGCAGCGGCCCGATCACGGTCGCGACTCCGAAGACCGCACCGAAGAAGCCCTGGTACTTGCCCCGTTCGCGCGGCGGAATGATGTCGCCGATGACGGCGATCGTGGTGACGATCAAGCCGCCTCCGCCGATCCCCTGCAGCGCTCGGAACGCGATCAGCTCGGGCATGTCCTGCGCGAGCCCGCAGAGCGCGGAGCCGATGAGGAAGATCACGATTGCCGTCTGCAGGACGACCTTGCGGCCGTAGAGGTCGCCGAACTTGCCGTACAGCGGGCCGACGACGGTCGACGCGAGCAGGTAGGCGGTGACGACCCAGGAGAGGTGCTCGATCCCGCCGAGCTCCCCGACGATCGTCGGCAGCGCCGTTGCGACGATCGTCTGGTCGAGCGCCGCGAGCAGCAGGACGAGCATCAGCGCGCCGAAGATCAGCCGCACACGCGGCGCCTGGTCGGCGGGGGTCATCCTCTTGTTCTAGCGGGAGAGCGCGGCTTCGAGCGCTTCCTCCCAGACGCCGAGCGCCTCGTCGAGCTCGCCGTCGGAGAGGGTCAGCGGGGTGAGCACTCGAATGCAGTTGGAGTAGATCCCGGACTTGAGCAGGAGCAGCCCGCGCTTCGCCGCCTCGTCCGTGACGGCGGAGGCGAGCTCCGGCGCGGGTTCCTTGCTCTCCACGTCCTCGACGAGCTCGATCGCGAGCATCGCGCCAAGTCCGCGGACGTTGCCGACCTTGGGGAAGCGCTGTT
>DASSXA010000355.1:0-2493 GCA_035704315.1 Gaiellaceae bacterium | reverse complement strand
CAGCTCCTGATCGACCAGAAAGAAGACCTCGCGCAGCTGATGGCGCGCGAGATGGGGAAGGTGCTCGCCGAGGCGCGAGGAGACGTCCAGGAAGCGATCGACATGTCCTTCTACATGGGCGGCGAGGGACGGCGCCTTTTCGGACAGACGACGCCCTCAGAACTGAAGGACAAGTTCCAGATGAGCGTGCGGATGCCGATCGGTGTCGTCGGAGTGATCACGCCCTGGAACTTCCCGATTGCGATCCCGTCATGGAAGACACTGCCGGCCCTCGTGGCCGGGAACACAATCGTCTTCAAGCCCGCGACAGACACGCCGACGCTCGGCCAGCGCTACGTCGAGCTGCTCGTTGAGGCAGGTCTGCCTTCAGGCGTCCTGAACATCGTCCACGGCGGCGGCGGCAAGGTCGGCGAGGCCCTCGTCCGTCACCCGGACGTGCGAGTGATCTCGCTCACAGGCTCGCGCGAGACCGGCGTTGCGGTCCTGAAGGCGGCGGCCGACGGTCTCAAGCACGTCCATCTGGAGCTCGGGGGCAAGAACGCGATCACCGTCCTTGACGACGCCGACCTCGACCTCGCCGTCGAGGGGATCATCTGGTCGGCCTTCGGCACGTCCGGCCAGCGCTGCACGGCCGCGAGCCGGGTCATCGTCGAGCGCGGCGTCTACGACGAGCTGCAGTCGAAGCTCGTCTCGGCTGCCGAGCGCCTGCGGCTCGGTGTCGGGTGGGAGGAGGACACCGACGTCGGTCCCGTCATCAACCAGTCCGCGCTCGACAAGATCGACTCGTACACGCAGATCGGCAAGGACGAAGGCGCGAAGCTCCTCACCGGCGGCGAGGTCGCGTCGAATGACGGGCTCGAGAAGGGCTTCTACTACCGGCCTACGATCTTCGGGGACGTCGAGCCCGGGATGCGGATCGCCCAGGAGGAGATCTTCGGGCCGACGACCGCGCTGATCCCGGTCGACAGCTTCGACGAGGCGATCAAGGCTGCGAACGGCGTCAAGTACGGCCTGTCGTCCTCGATCTTCACCCGGGATGTGAACAAGGCCTTTCGCGCGATGCGCGATCTCGACACCGGCATCACGTACATCAACGCGGGAACGATCGGCGCCGAGGTGCATCTCCCCTTCGGCGGCACGAAGGACACCGGGAACGGCCACCGCGAGGCCGGTCAGGCCGCGCTGGACGTCTTCACCGAGTGGAAGTCGATCTACGTCGACTACTCGGGTCGGCTCCAGAAGGCCCAGATCGACGCCGCCGAATAGCGTTGGCAGCGACCGACGAACGTCGCGATGCGCTCGTCGAGCGGCTCTTCCAGGCGACACTCGGCACCTGGGATCTCCTGGCCGTCTACCTCGGCGTTCGCCTAGGGCTCTATCGCGCCCTCGCCGATCGCGGCGCGATGACTGCGCCGGCCCTGGCCAGCGCCACCGGAACGAACGAGCGCTACATCCGTGAGTGGCTCGAGCAGCAGGCCGCGACCGGCATCCTCGACGTCGACGACGTGGGGAAGGACGCGGCGGAGCGGAGCTACTCGCTCCCTGCCGGCCATGACGAGGCGCTGCTCGACGACACGAGCCTCAACTTCATCGCGCCGATCGCCAAGCTGGTCGCCGCCTGCACGACGGCGCTGGACGAGCTCGTCGAGGCGTTCAAGAGCGGGGACGGCGTCGCCTATGCCGCCTACGGCGACGATCTGCACGAGGGCCAAGCCGAGTTCACGCGGCCGTTGTTCAACCGGTTTCTCGGCAGAGAGTGGCTCGGATCGGCTCCGGGCGTGCGCGAGCGGCTCGAAAGCGATCCGCCGGCCCGGGTCGCCGACGTCGCGTGCGGCCAGGGCTTTTCGACGATGGCGATCGCTCGTGCGTATCCCAAGGTTCGCGTCGACGGCATCGACTCGGATGAGGCGTCGATCGCCGCCGCCGAGGAGCACCTCCAGGGGAGCGGCCTCGAGGATCGCGTCTCTTTCCAGTGCCGGGATGCCGCCGAGGTCGAGGAGGGCCGCTACGACCTCGTTTACATCCACGAGGCGCTCCACGACATGTCCTATCCCGTGGAGGTACTCCAGGCCTGTCGCAGGCTGCTGACCAAGGGCGGCTCAGTCGTCATCGGCGACGAACGGGTCGCCGACACGTTCAGCGCGCCGGGCGACGACATCGAGCGGTTCTACTACGGCTTTAGCATCCTCCACTGCCTTCCCGTCGGAATGGTCGGCGAGGGCGCCGCGGGGACCGGCACTGTCATGCGCGCCGACACCGTCCGTCGCTATGCAGAGGAGGCCGGTTTCCCGGGCTTCGAAGTGCTCCCGATCGAGAACGACTTCTACCGGTTCTACCGATTGGAGCCGTAGAGACGTGAACGAGCCCGTCCGCCTCGCCGAGAAGCTCGCGAGCTTCGACGAGATCTTCGCGCCGAAGATCGTCGGGTATTACAACGGGAACAAGATCCAGGTCGGGAAGGTGAAGGGCGAGTTCGTGTGGCACTCGCATCCC
>DASSXA010000227.1:0-10722 GCA_035704315.1 Gaiellaceae bacterium | reverse complement strand
GGGTCGTTTCAACCTGGCCGGCGCTGAAGCACGCTGATGACTCATTCATGGCGGAGGGCCTTCACGGACTCCCCGGCGCGGCCGCCCCGGGCGACCACCTGCAGACGATCTGGCAGCTCTGGCTCCCGGGGCATCAGGTCGACCGCGGGGACGATCCGATCCACGATCCCTACAGCTTCCGGCCGGAGGCCGAGCCCCGCGTGAACTTCGCAGGCTGGCCGTTCAGCATCCCGTTCTGGCCGCTCCACGCGCTGCTCGGGACGGTTCTCTCGTGGAACGCGTTCGTGCTCCTCGGGTATCTCGGGGCCGGCGGGTTCACGTTCCTGTGGCTGCGGGCCGTAGGGCTTGAGACCGGCCCAGCACTTGTCGGCGGGCTCGCGTTTGCGCTGGCGCCGTATCGGGCCGTCCAGGCGGGCGCGGGCCACCTCCTCGGGTGGACGGCGATGTTCCTTCCGCTGTCGCTGTGGGCGTGGGAACGACGACGCCCGTGGCTCGCAGCCGCAGCGCTGGCGTCCATCCCGCTCTCCGGGCAGGTCCACCTGGCGCTCGGTGCAATCCCCTTCTTCGCGCTCTACGTGCTTCTCCGTGGAGGGAGCCGTCGCTGGCTCGCCGGGGCAGTGGCCGCCGCCGCTGGCGCCGGCCTCGTGGTCTGGGCGCTCACGATTCGGGACTCGATCGGAGAGGCGCGCTCGTTCTCCAGTGTCGAACGGTATTCGGCCGACCTGGCCGACTTCGTCGCGCGCGACCCTCGGCATGGGCTCGAGCCCTTCGTGCTGCTCGGTTGGCTCACGCCGCTCGCCGCAATTGCGGCCCTCGCGCTGGTGCGCTCGCGGCTGACGTTGGTTCTCGCTCTCGGGGCGCTCATCCCGATGCTGCTCGCGCTCGGCGCAAACCTGCCCGGCTACGAGATGCTCTGGCGGCATTTCCCCGGGCTCCACAGCACCCGCGTGCCCGAACGGTTCATGCCGATCGCGTGCCTCTCGATCGCAGGCCTGGCGGCGATCGCCGTCTCGCGTCTGCGCTGGCGCGCGGCTCCGTTCGTCGCTCTGGCGCTCATCGCCCTCGATCTGCGACTGGGCGTGACCGCGGTTCGGCCGACGGCGGCGGACGAGGACAACCGCGCCTACGCTGCCATCCCGAGCGCGCCGTTGGGTCGCCTGCTGGAGCTTCCGGTGCGTCGTCCCAACCGGCAGGAGGGGAGCGTCTACCTCTACTACGCGATGCAGGCGCCTCGTGAGCGGC
The DNA here is from genome assembly GCA_035704315.1 of Gaiellaceae bacterium. Taxonomy (GTDB): domain Bacteria; phylum Actinomycetota; class Thermoleophilia; order Gaiellales; family Gaiellaceae; genus JACDAN01. The sequence goes on along the minus strand of DASSXA010000227.1, from coordinate 9,480 downwards.
CTGCCGGCTACTCGACCGTCGCGCCCAGGCAAGCGGCCCGGGTGCTCGACGAGCTGCGGCCGTGTGCCGATGTTCGGTCGCTCGGTGACCTCGGCGTGAGGCTCCTCGCCCTCTACGGGCCGCCCCGTTGTGGCGTTCCAGGGCGGCTGATCGCGCGCGACGGGCCGATCTCGCTCTACGAGGCCTACATCCCCATCGCCTGGTAGGAACTCGGTCTATGGAATTCGACCGGTACACCTTCGTGCTGCTGCGACGTGGCCAGCGCGCCCTGGAAATGAGCCGGGACGAGATCGACCGTCATCAGGCCGAGCATCTGGCGCACCTGGACGCCATGCGTCGGCGCGGCGTCCTCGTCGCCGCAGGCCCCTTCGAGGATCAGGACGACGAGACCAAGCGTGGAATCTGCATCTACAGGACCGACCTCGAGGAGACTCGACGGCTAGCCGCTCGAGATCCGTCGGTCCGGGCCGGGCGCTTGGCCATCGAAGCGATGACGTGGCTGACTCTGAAGGGGGAGTTGAAGGCATGAGCCGGGACGGCCTCGCGCGCGGCGACGATGGAGTCGTCCGCTGCTACTGGGGCGACTCCGCCCCCGAGTACCGCTCCTACCACGACACCGAGTGGGGCTTCCCCGTTGACCAAGACCGGCGCCTCTTCGAAAAGCTCTCGCTCGAGGGGTTCCAGTCGGGCCTCTCCTGGCTCACGATCCTTCGCAAGCGTGAGGCGTTCCGGCGCGCCTTCGCCAACTTCGACATCGAGCAGCTCGCCCGCTTCGGAGACCGGGACGTCGCCCGACTGCTGGACGACGCCTCGATCGTGCGGCATCGCGGCAAGATCGAGGCGACCCTGAACAACGCCAAGCGAGCCGTCGAGCTGGTCGAGGAGGAAGGCTCCCTCGCCGCGTACGTGTGGCGCTTCGAGCCCGATCCGTCGACCCGCCCGAAACGGCTCACGTGGAGCGCGCTGCGCGAGCTGGCGCAGACGCCCGAATCACAGGCGATGGCGAAAGACCTGAAGCGCCGGGGCTGGCGCTTCGTCGGCCCGACGACGGTCTATGCCTTCATGCAGGCGATGGGCCTCGTCAACGACCACGTCGAGGGCTGTGCAATACGAAAGCCGGCCGAGCGCGCCCGCGAAGAGTTCACTAGGCCCGGCTAGTCGCGGCCGGGGGCGGCGGGGCGGTTGGCGCTCCGCCGCCACCTCGGTCGCTGAGGCCTAGATCGCCTCGGGTTGCGGCGCTTCCTCGACCCGCGGGCGACGCTCCTCGCCGTCGTGCGGCGGCTCGATCGTGACGTTCGGAAGCGTCCGGTCGAGCCAGCGCGGGATGTACCAGGACTTCTCGCCCAGCAACGTCAGGAGCGACGGGACGAGCGTCATCCGCACGATCAGGGCGTCGGTGAGGATCGCCACTGCGAGCAGCAGACCGAACTCCTTCGAGATGCGGTCGGCGCTGAGCACGAAGGCGAAGAAGACGGTGCCCATGATCACTGCCGCGGCCACGACTACGCGTCCGATTGCAGCGATCCCGTGCTCGATCGCCGGCCCGGTCTCCAAGCCGTTGACGTGCTCTTCCCGGATGCGACTCATCAGGAAGACCATGTAGTCCATCGAGAGGCCGAAGAGGATGGCGAAGGCGATCGGCGGAACGAAGGTCTCGATCGGCCCTGTCCTGTCGAGGCCGGTCAGCCCCATCAGGTGGCCCTCTTGCACGACCAGCGTGAGCACGCCGAAGCCGACGAACGCGGACAGGATCGTCGTGATCGCCGCAGTCAGCGAGATCACGATCGACCGGAACGCCATCGCAAGCACGATGAAGGTCACGCCGATGATGTAGAGGAGGAAGAGCGGCAAGCGCTCCATGATCCGATCTGCGATGTCCTTGAACGCCGCGGTTTGCCCGGAGACATAGGCAACGGCATCGCCGCCCTCGGTCGCCGACGGCACGACATCGTCCCGCAGATGGTTGACGAGCTCATCGGTCTTCTCGTCCTGCGGGGCTGACGTCGGCGTCACGAACACGATGCCGACCGTCTTCTGGTCGTTGAACTGCGGCTTGCGCACGGAAGCCACACCGGAGAGGCCCTGGACACGGTCATAGATCTTCTGCGGTGCCTGCGAGTCGCCGTTCACGTCGACGACGATCGGGATGGGGCCGTTGAAGCCCTTGCCGAAGCCCGCGGCCAGCAGGTCGTACGCTCGACGCGCCGTCTGCTCCTTCGGGGCGGTGCCCTGATCGGCCGCACCCAGGCGGACGAGCGCCGATGTGGTTGCCAAAGCAAGCACGAGGAGGAGCACGGCTGGGAACACGACCCGGGCATGCGAAGTGACGAACCGGCCCCAGCGTGCGAACAATGTCTTCCCGCGCGCCGCCTCCGAGTCGTCCACGCGGCGCAGGAACGGAACCTTGAGGCGATCGATCCTGTGGCCGAGCAACGCGAGTACGGCCAGAAGGAGCGAGTTTGCGATCAGCACGGTCGTGAGCACGCCGAGCGCGCTGCCGACGCCGAGCTTCGTGACGAAGTCGAGCCCGAAGAAGGCGAGACCCGTCACCGAGATCGCGACCGTCAGGCCCGCGAAGAGCACTGCGCGGCCGGCGGAGGCACCGGCTTCGGCCGCCGCTTCCCTGGGAGGCAGTCCGTCGTGCAGAAGCTGCCGGAAGCGAGTGACGATGAAGAGCGAGTAATCGATCCCGACGCCCAGCCCGATCATCGACACGAGGATCGGCGTGACCGTGTTGATGTCGGTGAGGCCGGCCAGGATGAAGAGGAGGAGGAACGCGGTCGCGACGGCCGTGATCGCGAGCACGATCGGGATCAGCGACGCCGAGAAGGTCCGGAAGACGATGAGGAGGACGATGATCGCCGCGAGCAGGCCGAGAGTCTCGGAAGTCCCTTGCTCGATCGGCGGGAACTCGGCCTCACCGTTGTACTCGACGGTCACCCCGGCCGGTTCGACCGTCTTCCGGACCGAATCCTCGACGGCGACAACCGAGTCGCGATCCTTGTCCCAGATGACGCGGTCGAACTGCGCCTCTGCGTAGGCGATGCGCCCGTTGTCCGAGAACGTGTCCTTCTGGAACGGGTCCTTGACGCTTTCGAGGCCCGCCTTGTCATCGGTCGGCTTGAACTCCGCCGTCCTCAGCTGGGCGACAGCCTTTTCGATCGCAGCCTTGCGCCGCGCTGTGTCGAGCCGCTGACCTTCCGGCGCGGCAAAGACGATGTTCAGGACGCTGCCCTGCTCGGACTGGAACTCCGACTCGATCAGGTCGGTTGCCTTTTGTGTTTCCGATCCCGGAATCTCGAACTCGTCGCGCAGGCTCCCACCCACGGTCCCGACGAGCACGACGAGGAGGGCGACAATGCCGACCCACGTCCCGACGACTCGCCATGGGTGCCTGGTGACCGCCCGCGTCCAGCGCGCGAGTGCCCCCGTCGAGAGGCGCTGGTGGGCTGCGCGGCGTTCTAACGTCTCGGTTTCGTGCTCGCTCATACGTCTTGTCCTCCCTGCTCATTGGCTCGCGAAAGACGTTCGGAGAGATCGGCTTCCAAGTCCGTTACGGAGAGGCGTGATGCCGCGTTCGCGAACTGCTCGTGGAAAGCGGTGAAAGCCTCCGGTCCGGCTACCTCGAGGTCGAGGTAGCGGCACAGTCGCCGATCGCTGACCGTGACCTTGAAGCAGTTCAGCGACCCATTCCAGAGGAGCCCGATCTCGATCCCGTCAGCCGCTCTCCGGGCCAGTTCTCTCCACTGTCCTGCGCTCGTGGATGTCACGTGGTCTCCTTGCGTCCGTTGGCGTACCGGTGCCACCCAGGCTCGCAGTTCAGCGCTTCGCAACGCCGTGTGGCCAGCAGGCGTCTTCAGGTGGGGCTAGCCACACCTTTTGCGCTGGTCGCGCGTCAGGGTCGGAGAAAGGCCAGTACCGCGAGCACGCGGCGGTGATCCTCGGGCGCGGGAGGCAGCCCGAGCTTCGAGAAGATGCCGGTGATGTGCTTCTCGACCGCGCGGGGGGTGATGAAGAGCCGCTCGCCGATCGCCTGGTTCGACCGTCCCTCCGCCATCAACTCGAGGACTTCGCGCTCGCGCGGGGTCAACCCGTCGATCGGGTTGCTCCTCCGGCGCCGCCCCACGAGCTGGGTCACGAGCGCCGGATCCAGCGCCGAGCCGCCCTCTGCCACTCTCCGCACCGCGGCGACGAACTCGTCGACGTCAGAAACGCGGTCCTTCAACAGGTAGCCGACGCCCTCTGCGCTCTCGGCCAGAAGCTCCATCGCATAGGTTGGCTCGACGTGCTGGGAGAGCACCAGCACGCCGATCCCGGGGTACTTCGCGCGGATCTCCTGTGCAGCGCGCAGTCCCTCGTCGGTCTGTGTCGGCGGCATGCGGATGTCGACGACGGCGACGTCCGGTGCGTAGCTGCGTACTTTGAGCAGTAGGTCTTCCGCCGTGCCCGACTGACCCACGACCTCGAAGCCGGCCTCGCTCAGGAGAAGGGCAATGCCTTCGCGGAGGAGCACGGCGTCGTCGGCGAGGGCGACTCGTAGTTTCCCCGCTTCCCTCCGCGTGGCTCCTCCGACGGGCTCGCCCTGTGAATCCGCGTTGCCCAGCCTCAACGGTGGAAAGTCGTTCTCGACTCCCGTGCGGATCAGCTGGAACACGCGCTCGGCGTGCGGAAGCCCCTTGAGCTCGTGCTCCCCCAGGTCCTTGACGTCGAGGCCCTCGACGGCGCCCAATGTCGCCTCCGACAGCAGCACCTGGCCGCCGTGGCCGACGGAGCAAAGCCGTGCCACGTGATGGACATCGAGGCCGACGTAGTCGTCCTCCTCGAGCGCCGGCTCTCCGGTGTGAAGACCCATGCGAACACGCACGCGTCGCTCGCCGGGCCAGGCATGCGCGTCGTGTTCTCGCTGAATGGCGATCGCGGTCTCGACCGCATCGTCCGGCCGTGCAAAAGCGAGGAAGAACTCGTCGCCGCGGCAGTCGATCTCGTACCCGTTCCGCTCCTCGACTGCGCCCCTGACGAGCCGGCGGTGGTCGCCGATCACTCCGCCGTAGGCCTCTCCGAGCTCGCGCACGAGCCCGGTCGAGTCCTCGACGTCGGTGAACAGGAACGTGACGGTTCCCGTCGGCGGCCGCGCCATCGCGCGAGTCTAGAGCCGCGTCAGCGACTCGTTACGCAGCCGCGGAAAGGATGTAGGCGTACGGATGGCGGAACGCGTCGAGAGCATCGCGGGGAGCGATCGCGAACTCTCACACCTGCGGCTCGAGTTGGGAATCGTGGTGGCCGGTGTGTTGGAGTGTGGCTAGCCCCCAACTCGGCGCCGTTCGCGGGGAGTAGGGAATCTCTGCTTGGATCCTCGTTCCCTTCCCCGGCGGGCTATGCACGAAGAGCGTGCCGTCGAGCGCTTCGATTCGGTCGACGAGGCCGCGCAGACCGGACCCGCGCTGCGGATCTGCGCCCCCGACCCCGTCGTCGACAACCTCGACCACCACCACCAGCCCGCTGGCCGTGCCGACGCTCACCGTGGCACACGACGCGTGCGCGTACTTCGCGACGTTCGCGAGGGCCTCCGAGACGACGTAGTACGCCGCAGCTTCGACGCGCTTTGGGAGGTGGTCCTCGGCGGCCAGCTCGAGCTCGACGATGAGCGGTGCACGGTCGCAGAGCGACTGGAGTGCCGGGCCGAGCCCGCGCTCGGTGAGCACGGCGGGATGAATGCCCCGCGCGAGCTCGCGAAGCTCCTCGAGGGCGATGCCCAATTCGGCGGCGGCCGTTGTCAGCAGCTCGTTGGCCGCATGGGGATCGTCGGTCAGCCTGGCCCGGGCGAGCCGCAGGGAAAGAGACAGAGAGACGAGCCGTTGCTGGGCGCCGTCGTGGAGATTGCGTTCCAGCCGGCGCCGCTCCTCGTCGCCGGCGGTCACGAGGCGAGCGCGCGACGCAGCGAGCTCCCGGCGAGACTCCTCGTTCGCGAGGGCGAGCGACACGAGCCGGGTGAACGCGTCGAGGCGCTCCTCCGCACCGGGCCAGAAGAAGTGCGGGGGCGCCAGCGACGCGGAGACGACGCCCCACAGCCGGCCCGAGACCGTGATCGGCGCCGCAACGAAGGAGTTGACCCCGTGCCGCTCGAGGCGCTCCGCGAACTCGGGCCGTAGCTCCTGATCGACCCGGACGGGGCGCCCGGTCTCGTATACCAGGTGGATCGGATTTCCGGGCATGCGTACGGACTCGCGGGCGGGGATGGAGCCCCTCTTGCCGTGCTCGGTCCAGAAGCCCACCCCGACAGCGTCCTCGCCGCCGGGCTCATAGCGGAGGATCTTGACGTGATGAGCGCGGAGGAGATGGCCGATCTCCTCGGCAACGAGATCGAAGATCTGCTCGGGCCGCCCCTCGCTGGCAACGGCGAGCGCGACGCGGTGGAGAGCCGCTTGTTCGACTTCCTGTCGCTTGCGCTCGGTCACGTCACGAACGACCAGGAAGAACTCCTCCTCCCCACTCGGCATGAAACGACCCTCCTGATGGCGAAGGTCGCCCTTTGCGTCGATCTCCCACTCGATCGTCTGTAGCTCGCCCGTCTCGAGCGCCAGCCTGCCCGCGCTCATGACCCGGTCGATGAGCTCCCGAGGCACCGGGTAGTCGTAGACGCTCGAGCCGACCTCGGCCTGGATCCGGCGCGCCTGGAACCCCGGGCTCTCCTGGATATCGAGGAACGTCCCGTCGGAGCTGATCCGGAACATGTTGTCGGGCATCGCCTCCACCAGAGCGCGGTTGCGCCGTTCGCTCCTCTCCAGCTCCTGTTCTTGCCGCTTGCGGTCGGTGACGTCGCGGACGATCAGGAGGAATTCGTCAGCTCCGCTCTTCGTGATCCGAGCCTCCTGATGGTGCACCTCGCCGTCCATCTCCACGTCGTACTCGTGCCTCTGCGGCTCGCCGCTGGCGAGCGCCTTCTCGGCGAGGGCCATCGTGCGGGCCGTGATCTCGCTCGGAAAGTCAGTGTCGTAGACGTCCGACCCGATCATCCCTTCCTCCGGCCGGAAGAGTCGGATCGGCGGCTCGACCCGGAAGTCCAGGATCCGCCCCTCGCGGCTGATCCGGAACATCGAGTCCGGGATCGACTCGAGCAGCGCGCGGCTGCGCCGCTCGCTCGCCTGGAGGTCGAAGAGGTTCCGTTCGCGCTCGACCTCGAGCCCAACGGCGGCAGAGACTTGACCGACGAGCTCGGGCTCGTCCAGCAGGGCTTCGTCATGCACGATCGCAGCGAGCGCATTCCCCTCTCGCGCGATCGGAATCGCCGCGCGTCCGGGTCCCAGCGCTTCGAGATCACGGCGGTTGCCGTCGACGTCCGTGTAGCTCCGGATGTTTCCTCCGCACCACAGAAGGAGCTCCGCCGTAGGGTCGCGGAGGAGGCGCCGGACCCGCGACTGCAGCTCCTCGTGCAGACGGCCTCTTGGCTCCTCGGCGAGCGCGCGGCTGATGTCCGCCCGCGCGAGCCGGCTTTGCAGCAGCCCCCAGAGGAAGACGAAGGGAACGCCGGCGAGGACGAACATGGCGGCCCAGCCGCTGGCGTTGGCGATGCTCTCCGAGAAGGGCTCGGCGCCGACGCTGATCGCGAAGAGCAACAGTGTCGCTCCGCCGGCGAGCAGGACTGGCGCGAGCACGCGGCGGGCGGCTGGGCTCGAGTGCCGCCAACGGCCCAGCAGGGTGGCGACAACGGCTAGCAGGTAGACCACGGCGATGATTTGAATCGCCCCGACCGCGACGTCCGTGAGCGTTGCGTCGTCCTGTACGAGGAAAGCGTTGCTCGGACACCCGGAGTCGGCGCACGACAACGGGTCCGGGTCGAAGGGGAGATGGGCAAAGTGAGCGACGGTCACGAGCACGTATCCGGTCGCGACGACGGCGGCCTCCCAGCGGGCATGAAGCCGTCCGCTGGGATACGCGATCAGGAGATGGATGAGAAACCCGGCCGGGATCGCGCTGAGCGCGACGCCGATCGTCCAGGGGAGCGACTCGTTCGAGGCGACGAGCCCCGCGCCCACGAACCACGTGAATCCGACCGCGATCATGAGGAGCCCGGTGCGGTTGTCGGGCCGGCGAGTGCGCGCGACCAGTCCGGCCGCGATGAACGAGCCGCCCGTGAGTGCGGTGAGCAGTGCCTGGAGGCGTGGGAGGTCCTGGTGGTCGCTGAGGAGCGTGAGCGCTGTAGCCACCGTCCCGACCGCGAGCGCCGCGGGGGCGACGAGCAGCCAGAGGCGCGTCGAGCGGTTCATTCGAGCAGCGCAGAGAGGGTCGTGCCGGACAGCTCGGCCTTCGGGATGAACCCCAGCGCACCGCTCTCTGCGACGAGTGGACCGAAATCACGCGCGTCGCGGCTCGAGGTCAGAACGATCGCCGGCGGCCGACCGTTCTTCGTCAGCGCCGCAGCGACCTCGAAGCCGTCGATGTCCGGCAGATAGACGTCGACGAGCACGACGTCCGGTTGCAGTGTCGTCGCGGCTTCGATCGCGGACGCCCCGTCGGCAGCCTCACCCACGACGTCGAATCCTTCGCTTTCCAGTAGGGCTCGTGCTGTCCTGCGAAAGCTCGGATGGTCGTCGACGATGAGAATTGTCTTCACAGGCCGAAATGGTGGCATGTCACGCCTGAGTCTGCGGTACGGCTTACCACACTCTTTGCCCTGCTCTCAGTCGACGTCGGCTGGTTCCACGCTCGGGCGTCCGCCGATCATGTCGGTCACGTCGCGTTCCAGCCGAAGCCCTAGGTTGCCGCGGCCAGGATCCGGCGCGCCACGCTCGTCCAGCTCCAAAGCTCGACCGCGGCCTGCCGCGCAGCGGCGCGGAGCGCCGCGCGATTGCTGTCCCCCAGCGTCAAGGTTTCGTTGAGCCGCTCGGCGAGGACGGAGACATCCCCGCTGGGAAAGCTCGCCAGGTGGCCGAGCTTCGGCGGATAGTCCTCGTCGAGCCCCTTGGCAATCTCCGCCAGGCCCGAGTGGTTCGCGACGATCGGCGGACAGCCTGCGGCCGCGGACTCGGCCGCGACCATCCCGAACGCCTCGGGGAAGATCGAGGGCACGACCGTCGCGTCGGCGAGCGCCAGCAGGTGCACGAGGTGGCGGTGCTCGAGCGGCCCCGTGAAGAGCGTGTCGGGGCCGGCGGCGGCCTCGGCCGCGACCATCCCGAACGCCTCCGGGAAGATCGACGGGACGACGGTCGCGTCGGCGAGCGCGAGCAGATGGACGAGGTGCCTGTGCTCGAGCGGGCCGGTGAAGGTGGCGCGGTCGCCCGCCAGCGCCTCGAGCTCCTCACGGTAGTCGCCGAAGCCGACGATCACCGCGCGCGCATCCGTCTCGCGCAGCGCCTCGAGCAGGACGTGGACGCCCTTGTTGTAGAGCAGCTTGCCGAAGTAGAGGACAGTCGGCTGGTCGTCCGCGAGGAACTCGGCGAGACGCTCGGCGTTCCCCTCGTCGGGTAGGCGCTCGCTCGCGTT
>DASSXA010000195.1:0-2164 GCA_035704315.1 Gaiellaceae bacterium | reverse complement strand
CTACGTCCTGGCCGGTTGAGGGGTTCCCTCCGTCCGCCGAATCCTCTACATTGCTGACCAGGCACGCGCCGCCGAAGGTGCGCGCCGAGGCAATGGAGCCTCAGGACTCTCGGGAGTCCTGGGGCTTTTTCGCGTTCAAGGAGGGAAAAGTGAGCGAGATCGAGACGAGGCACTACCTGGCGAACGGGGCGAAGACGGCGCCTGCCGCCAAAGAGGCGATCGCGTGGGCAGGCGAGACCCAGGCCCGGATGGTCGACCTGAAGTTCTGCGACCTGCTCGGGACCTGGCAGCACATGTCGCTCCCGGTGTCGTCCTTCGAGGAGTCGGCCTTCGACGAAGGGCTGGGATTCGACGGCTCGTCGATCCGCGGCTGGCAGGGGATCTCGGAGTCGGACATGCTCCTCATGCCCGACGCAGGGAGCGCGATCCTCGACCCGTTCACGGAGGTGCCGACGCTCTCGCTCGTCTGCGAGATCGCCGACCCGCTCACGCGCGAGCCATACGGCAAGGACCCGCGCGGTGTCGCCAAGCGCGCGGAGGCATACCTGAAGCGAACCGGGATCGCGGACACCGCTTACTTCGGGCCCGAATGCGAGTTCTTCGTCTTCGACGAGGTCTCCTATGACCTGGGCGTGAACCACTCGCACTACCTCCTGGACTCGGCAGAGGGCCACTGGAACTCCGGCAAGCCGGGGCTCGGCTACACGGTCCGTGAGAAGGAGGGCTACTTCCCGCCCGCGCCGCACGACACGCTGCACGACCTGCGTACACGCATGGTGCTGACGCTCGAGCGGCTCGGCATCCCATGCGAGTTCCACCACCACGAGGTCGCCTCCGGCGGGCAGTGCGAGGTCGACCTCCGCTATCAGCCGCTGACACGCATGGGCGACCAGGTCATGGCCTACAAGTACGTGGTCAAGAACGTCGCCCGCGCGGCGGGGAAGACGGCGACGTTCATGCCGAAGCCCATCTTCGGCGACAACGGCTCGGGCATGCACACCCATCAGTCCCTGTGGCTCGAGGACACGCCGCTGATGGCCGACAAGTCCGGCTACGCCGGCTTGTCCAAGCTGGCGCGGTCGTACATCGGTGGTCTGCTCACGCATGCCCCCGCGCTGCTCGCCTTCTGTGCGCCGACGACCAACTCGTACCGGCGGCTCGTGCCGGGCTACGAGGCACCGGTCAACCTCGTCTACTCGCAGCGGAACCGCTCGGCCTGCATCCGGATCCCGATGTACTCGGACTCGCCGAAGGCCAAGCGGATCGAGTTCCGGTGCCCGGACGCCGCGGCCAACCCGTACCTGGCCTTCTCGGCGATGCTCATGGCCGGGCTCGACGGGATCGAGCGGGAGCTCGACCCGGGCGCTCCGGCCGACTACGACCTCTTCGAGGACGCAGAGGTCGAGATCCCGCAGGTGCCGGGCTCACTGGCCGAGACGCTCGACGCGCTCGAGGCCGACCACGAGTTCCTCACCAAGGGCGGTGTCTTCTCCGAGGAGCTGATCCGGACCTGGATCGACTACAAACGCGAGAGCGAGATCGACGCGGTGCGGCTCCGCCCACATCCGGCTGAGTTCTCCCTCTATTACGACGCGTAATGGGGGAACCCATGGTTCCCCCATTGGCCCCCTCCTTCGCCTCAGCGGCCCAAGATTCGCCGCTGGGCTCCCGCCGGGCAAAGCCCGGCTCCGCCGGCGAAGGTCAAGGGCAAGGCAATGGTGGGTACCAGGCATCGCTTGTGCTCAGAACGCTCGAAGAACGGGACTGGCCCGCCGTGAAGGCGATCTACGAGCAGGGGATCGCCGGCGGGAACGCCACCTTCGAGACCGAGGCTCCCTCCTGGGAAGACTGGGACAAGACGCACCTGGAGGGCCACCGCCTCGTGGCCCTCCAGGGCGGCGAGGTCGTCGGCTGGGCCGCGCTCACGCCGGTGTCCGAGCGCTGCGTCTACACGGGTGTCGCCGAGAACAGCGTGTACGTTGCCGACTCGGCGCAGGGCCGCGGCGTCGGGCGGGCATTGCTCGAGGAGCTGATCCGCCGCTCGGAGGAGGACGGGATCTGGACGATCCAGACCGGGATCTTTCCCGAGAACGTGGCGTCGCTCGAGCTGCACAAGCGCTGCGGCTTTCGCGTCGTCGGGACTCGCGAGCGAATTGGCAAGCAC
>DASSXA010000057.1:0-5886 GCA_035704315.1 Gaiellaceae bacterium | reverse complement strand
AACCGGCGCTCGTACGCCTGTCCGCCGAGGGCAGAGAAGAAGCGGGCATGGCGCTGCCGCAGGTCGACGGCCTCAGCCTCCGCGACCCGCTCGAGCGCGTACTCACGGATGGTCTCCAGCATCAGGAAGCGGTCGTCGCCGGTTGCCTTCAGGAGGCTTGAGTCGACGAGGGAGGCGACGCCATCGAGGTCGGCTTCGCAGACCTCCTCCGCAGCCGCGAGCGGGAAGCTGCCCGCGAAGACGGCGAGGTGCGCGAAGAGCTCTCGGCTGCCCGAGTCGAGGAGGTCGTAGCTCCACTCGATCGTCGCCCGGAGCGTCTGTTGCCGCTCGGGTGCGTCGCGGGCGCCGCCTGTCAGCAGTGGCAGGGCAGAGTCGAGGCGGTCGAGGAGCACCTCCGGCCCGAGGTGCCTCGTTCGCGCCGCGGCCAGCTCGATCGCGAGCGGCAGCCCGTCAAGTCGTCGGCAGATGGAGTCCACGGTGGAATCGGGTGCGAACTCCTTCCCGACCGCTCGCGCGCGCTCGACGAACAGGGCGGAGGCGTCGGAGACGGGGAGCGGTTCGAGCCGAAACTCTCGCTCGCCTGAGACGCGCAGGGGCGCGCGACTCGTGACCAGAATATGAAGGGCGCTCGACGAGGCGAGGAAGCGAACGACGTCGGGGGCGGCATCGAGCAGGTGCTCGAAGCTGTCGAGGAGAAGGAGCAGCTCCTTCCCGCGGAGGAAGCCCAGGAGGTCGTCGGGCGCGGGCGCGCCGACCGACTGCGCCACCTCCGCGCGCAGAAGCCCTGCATCCGCGATACCGCCGAGTGGAACCCAGAACACTCCGTCGCGCAGCCGGCCGACCAGCTCCGCGGCCACCTGCAGCGCGAGGCGCGTCTTCCCGGTTCCTCCCGGGCCCGTTACGGTGACAAGACGGGTCCCGTTCGAGAGGGCAGCGACGAGCTCGGCGAGCTCGGGCTCCCGCCCTACGAGCGCACTGGCTGCGACGGGCAGGTTCGTCGCATCGAGCGAGCGCAGCGGCGGGAACTCTCCGTCGCCGAGCTGGTAGAGCCGCTCGGCTCCGACGAGGTCCTTCAGCCGATGCTCCCCGAGGTCGCGGATGGATGCGTCGTCGACGAGTTGTCGCGTCGCGACGGAGAGGACGACTTGGCCCCCGTGCGCGGCGGCAGCGATCCGCGCGGCGCGGTGCACATCGATCCCGACGTAGCCCTCCTCGGTAACGACGGGCTCGCCGGTGTGAATTCCCATGCGCACGCGAATCGGGCCTTCCGCGAGCGCGCGGCGGGCCTCGTCAGCCGTCGCTACAGCGTCGGCAGCGCGCGAGAAGGCCACGAAGAAAGCGTCACCTTGGGTGTCCACCTCGACGCCGGAGTGTGCGGCGAAGGCGTCCCGCAGAACGCGCCGGTGCTCGGCAAGGAGGTCGGCATAGGCGGCTCCGTGCTCCTGGAGAAGTCGCGTCGAACCCTCGACGTCGGTGAAAAGGAAGGTGACCGTCCCGGTCGGGAGCCCCCGCGTGCTCACGTGACTGTTCCGGCGTCCGCCTTAGCGGTGGCCGATGGCGGAGAGTTGCTCGGCCAGGCGGCGGCGGAAGGCCGGCACGCGTGCGAGGAGGCGTAACGCCACATTGCGCAGCGGGCGAACCGCCCGCGGCGCAGTCGCCAGTCGGGTGAGCCGGTGGGCAAGTGCGACCACACGCATGGCCTCGGCACGACTGTTCGCCGCATACTCGTCGAGCTTGTCCTCGCGACCTTCCTGCAGCGCGACCGACAGCGCATCCCCGAGAGTCACCGCATCACGCAGGCCGAGGTTCATGCCTTGCCCACCTGCCGGGCTGTGCGTATGTGCGGCGTCGCCGGCGAGCAGTACCCGCCCCGCCCGATACTGGTCCGCCACCCGCTCGTGGATCCGAAACCTGGATCCCCAGATCACTTCAGTCACCCTCGCCGTCGCACGAGGCGGCCCCCGTGTGTCGAGCAGTCCCTGGGCATAGGCGACGTCCGGCTGCTCCGGGGCATCGTCGACTTCGGCCACGAGCCGGAACGATCCGTCGGGGAGCGGCGCGACGACCAACATGCCGGGTTCGGAGAAGAACAGCAGGACCTGGTCCGCGGGCAGCCCGCCCTCCACTCGGACGTCCGCGAGCGTGAAGGAGAGCGACAGCGCATCGTTGCCGTCGGACCCGAGTCCAGCCACGTCGCGGATCGTGCTGTTCATGCCATCGGCCGCAACGACGTACTGGGCCTTGATCAGGTCGCCGCTTTCCAGCGTGACCTCGGCACCGTCAGCGGTCTGGCTCACGTCGGTGGCGACATACGGGCGGTGGACCTTGCCGCCGAGTTCCTCGAGGCGGTCGAGCAGAACCTGCTCGGTGATGTTCTGGGGGACCATCAGCGTGTACGGATACTCCGTCGGGAGCCGGTCGAACCGGACCGGCACGAGCTCCCGATCCCCATCGCGGATGCTGAACTGCCGAGCCTGAATTCCGAGCCCGGCCAGTCGCTTCGAGACGCCGATCCGCTCGAGCATCTCAAGGGTCCGAGCGTGCACGACAGCGGCGCGCGAGGTATTCGCCCCTGTCGCCTGCCGATCAACCACCGCGACGTCATGGCCATGCCCGGCCAGCGAGGCGGCAACCGCCAACCCAACCGGCCCCGCCCCCACCACCAGCACCTCGGTCCGATCAGGAAGCTCACTCATCACGATCTCCTTCACTGAACAGGCAACATGCGTTGGCCAGCACTTCCGACTTTGACTCTAGAGCGCTCCCGCTTCCCTTGTACGGCCACTGGGGCGGCGATCTCAGCCTCCTAGCGTCGGGTCGCGCGGGTCTTCAGGCGGAGTCGGCGATGTCCTCGGCGGGATGTCGAGGGCGACGTTGGCGGATCCCTCGTCCAGGAGCGCCTGGATGAGCTCCACGAATGCGTGCGGATCCTCGAAGCGGGTGTCCGGATCGAGGCCGGCAACTTTGAGGAATTCCCTGTCGCCTTGCACGGTCCCATCTATCCACCTCGCCCACACTTCCTGACCTGCTCGCCTGCCTCCGATCTCAACTCTGGCCACGCGCTCGTTCCTTTCCTTCCGTTCGTTAGCAGAGATATTGGCATGCGCTCGGAAAGGCTCTGCAGCGACGCGGGTCCTGCCTAACCTAAACGTGACCGCGCTAGATTTCGCTGAACGATGGCTGAGACCGAGACGCGGCACCTGCGCGTACTCATCGCGAACGAGAAGCGGGAGCGACTCGAGTTGCTTGCCCGAGTGGTGGTCGCTCTCGGGCACGAGGTGATCGCGCGCGAGATCTACGTGAAGGAGGTCGGGGCGGTGACTGCGAGAGAGCGGCCCGACGTCGCTCTCGTGGGGCTCGGCCTGCACTCCGAGCATGCGCTCGAGCTGATTTCGGAGATCGTTCGCGAGGCATCCTGCCCGGTGATCGCGCTGCTCTCGGCCAAGGACCCCTCCTACGTCCACGAGGCTGCCAAGCGCGGAGTCTTCGCCTACATCGTCGACGGCAGTCCGGAGGAGCTGCAGAGCGCGATCGACATCACCCTGCAGCGGTTTGCCGAGTACCACAGCCTGCAAGGCGCGTTCGGGCGCCGGGCGACGATCGAGCAGGCGAAAGGGATCCTGATGGCCCGCCACGCCGTCGACGCCGACCGAGCGTTCGAGATGCTGCGCGACCACTCACGACACAACGGCCACAAGCTGGTCGACATCGCCCAGGCGATCGTAGACAGCCACCTCCTGCTGCTGCCGCCGTTCCCCCAGCCCCCACCGGCTCCGGACCGTCCGGCGTAAATCGACCCCATCGCCCGGGGCGTGCGGTGGTAGGCTCTTCCTTGCAGCGCCTCAGCGATCGGCGCAGCGAATCGTCGCGCGGGCCATAACAGTCGGCGCCGCGAAAGGTCCACCCTCAGCGAAGCGGGTTGGAGCGGTATCTGGCCGACCCCAACGCCGCGGTCGGGGACGAAGCCTCGACCCTGGAGGATCTGATGGTGGAGATTCGCATTGCCGTTGCGGACGCACCCGGCGCGCATGGGCTGCTGCGACGCCTGGCGGCACTATTCGACCGGTCGTCCGTCTCTTTCGACGACATGCGCAACGAGGTCCGCGTACGATCGGAGCGCGAGTCAGGGTCGGTCGTCCAGGTCATCGCCGCGGTCGAATCGTGGCTCGCGGCTGACGGCATCGGTTCGGCCAAGCTGTCTGTCGGTGATCGCTCTTACACGATGCTCGGGCCGGCGGGACCCGAAGCACCGAGCGGACGAGCGGCGTGATCGCGCATGAACCAGGCAGAACCGCGCCGACGCGATGATCGAAGCGCTTGTACGACGACACGCGGGTCTCGCACCGCGTACGCCTTTGGCTCGACAGCACCATGCGCTCGTACCCTCGGTCGCCGGTGACGACGGTTCCTCGATTGACAACTGGGAGAACGAGGGAGGGAGTTACTTGAAGACCGGCGCCCTCGACCTGGAAAGGAATGTCTGTGAAGCAGGCAATTCCTTCGCGCTGGTCGGGCGCGCTCCGATCGCGAGTGTCTCCTGATCGAAACAGTTGCAGTCCGCCCCGCGGTCGCCTTGAGCCGGCCCTCGGGCCCGTGGCGCGGTATTCGCCACAGTCCGCATCGTCGGAGGGTCCTGGGTGGACTCGCATTCAGTCTTCTCTCGCTTGGCGCATGTGTCCTCGTCGCTCGACACCTGAGCGACGCGAGCTGGCCCCTCGAGGGCGCACACGCCCCCTTGGTCTTCCTCGTCGGATGCTTTTATCTCGCCAGCTTCGGCTTCCGCGCGTTGGGATGGCATCTGCTTTTCCCTAGCCGCGAGCGCCCCGACCGCGCCCGTTGTCTCGCGGCCTGCGGGGCGGCCGCTGCCGGCGGTGTGGTCTTGCCCTTCCGGCTCGATTACGTCGTGAAGATCGCCACCCTGCGACGGCTCGGCGGGGTGAGCCTGGGGCTCGAGACGATTGCCGTCTCGATCGTTGCGCTGGGCATGGTCGACGCAGTGGCGATGCTCCCACTGGCTCTCTCTGCTCTCGCCACGTCCGGCCCAGTCCTCCGAGCGCCGCTGATCGTCGTCGTCATGTTCTGCATCGGCTGTATCGGGATCCTCACGCTAGGACAGCGGGTGGCACGGCTCCCGCTCGTCGGGCGCTCGCACCGCCTCCACACCGTCTACCGGCGCGTCGCGGACAGCACGCGGTTCTCGCGGGGGACGCTCGTCGCCGGCCTGCTGCTTCTGGGCTGCTGGACGTCGCGCGCCCTCGGCAGCGCTCTCCTGCTGACCGCCCTCGGCGTCCGGTTCTCGCCGACACTTGCGCTGGTCGTCCTCTGCCTGAGCGCTGCGACGGCAATCCTTCCGCTCACAGCCGGTGGGGCCGTCGCCGGCATGGGCACGACAGCCGGGGTGTTGTTCGCGCTCGGCGTCTCGAAGAATGTGGCGGTCAACTTCGGACTTGCGTCCGGGCTCCTGCTGACCGGTGCGGCGCTCGCCGCGACCGTGCTCGGGCTGAGTGGATCGCTTTTTCTCACGTTCCGCAGGCGCCGCCTGCTCGCCGCTGGGCTCCCGGCTACCGTGGCGGCCACGAGCAGGAATACCGATCGTGCGACTCGCGCGTTCCTGGTTCGCTCAGGTTGACGATGCTCCTAGCCGCGCAGTGCTGTCCGAGCCGTCCTATGCGCATCAAACCGACTGCTTGGTCGCGGCTGAGCCGCCGTTGTCGTCGCGCTCATTCTGTGCTCGTTTCCGTATCGGTTCGGTCAGGCGTGAGAATCGCCGTCGCCAGTTCCACGTCCGCTTCGTCGACGAGGAGACGCGGGCCGCCCGCGAAGTCGAACGGGTAGGCACCGCCGGCGTCGTCGGCGAGAAGCCGCGACTGGACTCCCGCCGCTGCG
>DASSXA010000325.1:0-3761 GCA_035704315.1 Gaiellaceae bacterium | reverse complement strand
GCGATGAACTCCATGAAGAACGGCTCGAGCGCGAGCGTCTTCGCGGGCCGTGCGAGTACGAGACCGCAGGCATCCGCCCGTTCGACCGAGAGAGCACGGGCTGCCCGGTTCGGGTACCAGCCGAGCTCGCCGGCGATTGCGAGGATCCGCTCCCTTGTGGTGTCGGAGACTCCGGGCCGCCCGTTCAGGGCGTACGAAACCGCCCCTTTCGAGACTCCAGCCCGCGCCGCGATGTCGCTGATCGTGACTCTGCGTGCGCCCCTCGCTGGCTGGGCCAATCCCGTTCTCCTTCCGGCCAAACGTCCGTCCCTGGGAAGCCGACCGGCCGTCGACGACGGCCAATCGCTTCTCATCTTACGCGCTTGACCGGTTCAGCGCATGGTTTCCTGGCGACGACGAACGATCAGCGACGGGCAACCGGGTGGGGACGTGCCCGTCCGGCCTCGCCGGCGCCGCGCTCGATCTCGACGAACCTCTCCGCCGACAGCCGCGAGAAACCACGGGCGACAATGCGCTCGACGAGGACGACGCTGCTCAGGTGCACCTCCGCGTCGGCGATTTCGATCTTCCCGTTTGTCTCCTTGCGTGCGATGACGCACCCCTTTCCGGTGAGATGGCGCCGGGCGCGCAGGTTGATCCTGCACGCCCGGCGTTCACGGCTATGAGCGCGTGAGGACGACATTCGTCGCCTCGGGGCCCTTTGGGCCCTCGACGCGATCGAACTCGACCGTGGCACCCTCGGCGAGCGTCTTGAAACCCTCGCCGGACACGTTGCTGTGGTGCACGAAGAGATCCTTCCCGCCCTCTGCAGGAGTGATGAAGCCGTAGCCCTTCTCGTTGCTGAACCACTTGACAGTTCCGCCAGTCATAAAAACACCTCCCTTACCACGTCACGAACGCATAAGGAAGGCGATAGCGCCTGGCCGAACCCGCTCTAAGTACCTACACCGTAGCAGCGTCGGGCCGTTCAGGCCGTTTGGAGCGCCGCCCTGATCTTGTCGATCGCGTCGGTTTCGGCCGCACCGACGTCCTTTGCGGCGGCAGCGACGGACTGGGCGACCTCGAGGACGAAGTCGCGATAGGCCGGCAGGTCGTCGGGCGCTTTGGCCTGGAGAAGGCTGGTCGCGGAGCTGAGAGCCTCGGTCGTCTCCTTCTCGAGCTCTTCCGGCGAAGTCCGGAGCCCGAAGCCGGTGCCCCGCACCTGGGCCAGCTCCTGGACGAGCGGGTTCGGGTTGTTCTTCCGACCCTCGGAGAGGTGCTTGCCGACCGCGCCCGCCTCCTTGAACGAGTCGAAGAAGCCGCGGTCGGCGAGTGAGACCAGCAGCCCGGATCCAGTCACGCCCTTCTGGAGCGTCTCCCATTCTTCCTCGGTGAAGTCGGCCTTGGTTGCCATGGAGCCTCCCTTTCTCGGATTCGCGGAAGCGTAAGTGAGATCAGAGGTCGCGCTCGTAGTAGAGCATTGCCGGCCCGTCCGGCCCGCCCTCGCGGTTCGTGAACCCAGCGCTTTCGTAGAGCGCCCGCGCGGCGACGTCGGTCTCGCTCGTGCCGAGGTCGATGTGCGTCGCGCCACGCTCTCTGGCGTGTTCCATCGAAGCCTCGAGCAGCGCCCGCCCAAGGCCTTGGCCGCGCCGCTCCGGGACGACGTAGAGCTCCTCGAGGTAGGCGTCCAGAGCGCCGGTGTAGAGCGATGGTCGGAAGCGAAGCGACGCAAACCCGTCCGGTCCGTGACCTGCAAAGAGCACGGTCAGCTCGCTCCTCTCGATCAGCGGCGCCGCCCGCTCGGCGATGACGTCGGCGTCCGGCGTCGGTTCGTCGAACTCCATGTTGAAGGCGTGAAGGAGCCTGCCGAAGGCTGGTGCGTCGGCCGCGGTCGCCAGCCGGATCGTGTTGCTCGCGTTCATCGTGGGCGAATCGAATCAAAGCTAAAGTGGCTCAACCAAGCCAAAACGCCCCCCGCGGCCGCCGTCGGGCAGCCGGTCGACGCGTCGTCGATAGAGAAGGCACTCTCAGCTGATGTCGGAGACGGCTTCGACGCTCGTATTGCCCGCGAAAGACGGTGCTCCCGTGGGACCTCGACGACGGGCTCGATGCTCGGAACGATTCCCGGGAAACACATCCGAAAGGCCTCCCCCACTCCGAGCTCGCTTCTGACCGAGATCGTTCCGTTGTGAGCCTCGACGATCGCCTTGACGATCGCGAGCCCGAGGCCGGTCCCGCCGTCGCGAGACCTTCGTCCGCCCGCGCGGAAGAAGCGATCGAAAATACTCGAAAGGTCGTCAGGGGCGATGCCGATGCCCGAGTCTTCGATCTCGATCACGGCAACATCTCCCTCGACGCAGGCTTTGACGCTGATCGTGTCTTCCTCATCGGTGAACTTCGGGGCGTTCTCGAGCACCGCATGGAACGCGCTCACCAGGAGATCCTGATCGGCAAGAAACCTTCCCGGCAGCTCGATGTTCACGCACCAGTCGTGTCGCGCGGCAAGCTCCCAGCGCGTCGCCGTGTGTCCGAGCACCAGCCCCACGTCGACGGGCCCGCACTGGATCAAGCTGGGATGCTCGGCCTTGGCCAGTACCAGAAGACGGTCCGACATCGTCCAGAGGCAGTCCAGCTCTTCGATGATCACGTCCGCGTCTGCGGCGGCCTGGTGCCCGGGATATGCCGAGCGGATCAGCTCGGCGTGCCCCCGGGCGACGGTGATGGGCGTGCGGAGCTCGTGCGAGGTGTCGCTTACGAACTCACCCTGCGCGTCCGCGAGCCGTCGGGTTTCGTCGACGGCGTGCCAGCGCCGGTGGGTATGCCAGACGATCGCGCCGAACATGAACGCCAGGAGTGGCGCCTCCCAGCGCTCGGAGAGCCCATTGCCGAGACGCGACGCGGTCCAAAGCTGGACTGTCGCTGTGAGGACGAAGATGGATGCGAGCACGACCATCGCGAACCCAACCGGCCAGCGCTGGACCCAGTAGACCAGCGTCAGGCTGAGCCAGATGAGATGAATCGGGTTTGCCTCCCACTCTGGCAGGGGGACGATGATTGCCACGTGGCGGCAACGAAAAGGCCCCACGCGGCCTTCAGCCAATGCTTAGTCGGTGCGAAGGCAGTAGCCCACATTCCGGACCGTCTCGATCACCTCGGCGCCGAGCTTTGCGCGCAATCGAGTTATGTACACGTCAACGACGTTGGTGCAAGGATCGAACGAGTAGCCCCAAACCTGAGGAAGCAGCTCCTCGCGCGAGCAGACCTGTCCCTGATAGCGCCGCTGAGCTGTCCCGGTGGGAAACTCCCTGGCGTCGTGACTGACATGACGTGTGAGGACGTAATCGAGGTGTTGGCCGCCCTTGACGCCGGCGGCATCGACTATTGGGTTGACGGTGGCTGGGGCATCGATGCGCTGGTAGGCGAGCAGACCCGAGTACACCACGACCTCGACTTGGGCGTCAGCATCGACGACGCCCCGAGGGTCGAGACGTTGCTGCCGCAGTTCCGACGCGAGTCGGAGGAGGCTTCCTACTTCAAGGATGAGCGCGGCCATGCCGTGGATCTCTTGCTGGTGCAACGCAGCCCAACCGGCGAACTTCGGCAGCAACTTGCGGGAGGTCGGCGAGTGCACTACGCGGAGAGCGAAACTCACGCATCGGGATACATCGGTGGTCGTCCCGTTCGGTGCGCGAGCGTCGCCCTACAGCGTGAACGCCACAATCATCCGGACGCGACAGATCAGGACCGAGTGGATATCGAGGTCTTGGAGCGGAAGAGGCGAA
>DASSXA010000263.1:0-14009 GCA_035704315.1 Gaiellaceae bacterium | reverse complement strand
TGGTCGGGCGAGCTTCGCGACGGGCAGGTCTGGGGCCGTGGGGCGCTCGACATGAAGGGGCAGGTCGCCGCGAGCGCTGTCGCAATGGCATCGCTGGCCCGGGAGGGCTTCGAGCCGCCGGGCGACCTGATCTTCGCCGCCTGCGCCGACGAGGAGGTCGGTGTCGGCTTCGGGCTCCAGTGGCTCGTCGAGCAACATCCGGATGCCGTTCGCGCCGAGTACTGCATCAACGAAGGCGGCGGCGATCGTCTCGTGCTCGACGGCCGCGCGTTCTACGTCTGCTCGACGGCGGAGAAGATGAGCGCGCCGTTCCGGATCACCGTCCACGGCCGGAGTGGCCATGCCTCACGGCCCGGCATGGCCGACAACGCGCTCGTGAAAGCGGCGCCGATCGTCGAACGGCTCGGCGCCTTTCGGGACGAGCCGGAGGTCGGCCCGGAGGTCGCGGCGTTCCTGCAGGCCGTCTGTGGTGACGTTCCTCAGCCGATGGAGGCCGTGAGTGTGGCCAGGGCGGTGCATCCACTCGCCGGCGACATCGTCGAGCCGCTACTCGGCACAACGCTGGCGCCGACCGAGATCGAGGCCTCGAAGAAGCGGAACGTGATCCCCAACCGCTGCCGGATCACGGTCGACTGCCGGATCCTCCCCGGTCACACGCAGGACGAGGTCGAGGCCAAGGTCGCCCGGGTGCTCGACGGCGCCCAGTACGACCTGGAGTGGATCGAGGCCCAGGGTGGCACGCGATCGCCGGTCGACTCGCCGCTCTGGGACGTCGTCGAGTCGTTCGTCGCCGAGGTCGAGCCGGAGGCGCAGACTGTCCCCCTGCTCCTGTCCGGTTTCACCGACAGCCACTGGGTCCGCGAGGCGTTCGGAACGGTTGCGTACGGGTTCTTTCCGATGCGGGCGATGGAGCCCGAGGTCGCCGCGCGCCTAATTCACTCGGCCGACGAGCGGATCGAGCTCGACGACCTCGAGCTCGGCGTGGGCTTCCTTCGCCACGCGGCAACCGCGCTCTCGTCGCTACCGTAATCGCATGGCGGAAGAGAAGATTCGTCTGGGTGGGATGGCCCTCGCGAACGGCGTGCTCGTGCACGGCCCGAACGCATGGGCCGCCGCCGTGCGATTGCCTGACGGAACGATGAGGCACGCGTCGGCCTTCAAGCAGTTCCGGGCCAGTGGCGTCGAACAGCCGCTGCTCCGCGGCCCGGCCCGCATCGTCGAGGCGTTCACGCTCCTGCCGGAGATTCGCCGCCGGCTTCCGGAGGCGCGCCTTCCGTTCGAGCGGCCGGTCGTGCTCGCGGCGATGGCGGGTGGGATGGTCGTGACGCAACTGGTGCGGAGCTCCGGTCTTGGCGCCGCGACGAAGGAGTTCATCGCCGGCATCGCCTCCATGGCGCCGGCCGTCATCGCTCTCCGCGGGCAGGCACTCGCTGCGTACCACGGCGCGGAGCACATCTCGATCGGAACCTACGAGCACGGAGAGCCGCGCGAGAAGGAGCACGAACGCTGCGGCTCGCATCTCATCGGCCCGCTCATGGTGACGATGGCTGCGGGGAACAGCCTCGCTGCGAAGGCGCCGCCGCAGTTGCGCGGGCCAGCGCGGCTGGCAGCGGCGTTCGGTGCGGTCGCCACCTCGACGGAGCTCTTTGCGTGGATGGCGCGCAATCCGGAGAGCAAGCTGTCGAAGATCCTGGCGAAGCCCGGCCACGAGCTCCAACACCGGTTGGCGACCGCGGAGCCGACTCCCGAGCAGCTCGAGGTAGCCGAGACCGCACTCGCCGAGTGCCTGCGCCTCGAGGAAGAGGCCCGTGGCGCTCGAGACTAGGGAGCGCCGCAGGCGGCTCCCGCCCGACATATTCGATCTCCCGGTCGAGAAGATGCGGGAGGGCTACTACACCGACGAGTACTTCAACCACACGCGGCGCGTCCTGCACGAGGACGGACGCCACCCCAGGGTCGTCATGCAGGTCTTCCAGCGGCGTAACGCGCTGCTCGCCGGAATGGATGAAGCGATCGCGATCCTCAAGCTCTGCTCGGACGACTGGGAGGCGCTAACCGTCCACGCCCTGTACGACGGCGACGAGATCGCTCCCTGGGAAACGGCGATGACGATCGAGGGCGACTACACCGGGTTCGCGCATCTGGAGACCGTGTACCTCGGTGTCCTGGCTCGGCGGACGATGATCGCCTCCAACGTCAAGCGCGTCGTGGAGGCCGCGAACGGCAAGCCGATTATCTTCATGCCCGCTCGGTACGACCACCATCGCGTGCAGACGGGCGACGGCTATGCCGCGTACATTGCGGGGTCGTCGATCGGCGTGCCGATCGGCGTCACGACCGAAGCGAATGCGTCCTGGTGGGGCGGCCGGGCGATCGGGACCGTGCCGCACTCGCTGATCAGCTCGTACGGGGGAAACACCGTGCTGGCGGCCACGAAGTTCGTGGAGCACAGCGATCCGGACACGAACGTGGTCGTCCTCGTCGACTTCGAGAACGACTCGGTAGGCACGTCGCTCGAGGTCGCCCGTGCGCTGGGGGCGAGGCTCTGGGGAGTTCGCCTCGACACCTCACGCACGATGGTCGACCGCTCGCTCTGGCACGAGCTGGGCGACTTCGACCCGCGAGGAGTGAACGAGCGGCTCGTGCTCAAGGTACGCGAGGCGCTCGACCGGGACGGGTTCGAGCGCATCAAGATCGTGGTTTCCGGCGGGATGAACGCCGAGCGCATCCGCGAGTTCGAGGAAAAGGGAGTGCCGGTCGACTCCTACGGGGTCGGCTCGGCGTTGATCCGCGGCGAGAACGACTTCACGGCCGACGTCGTCCTGACGGACGGACGGCTGTCAGCGAAGGCCGGTCGACGGTTCCGGCCGAACGAGCGGCTCGAGCTGGTTACCTGACGAGCGCCGGAATTCCCGGCCAGCTCTCGATCGCCTCCGTCGAGCGCACGACGTGCATGCCTGCCGCTGCGAAACGCTCGAACGCCGCGTTGGCCTCGGCCGTGTAGTCCATCCCGGGCACGACCACCGGCGACGTGCAGTCCTCCAGCAGATAGGTGCGCGGCGCCAGGGCCCGCTCGCGTTCGTCGTCGCCCTCGAGCAGATCGGCGATCGTCCACGCGACGCAATGGCTCTTCGCCTGGCCGCCGACGATGATCACGTCGTAGAGCGACAGCTGCTGGATGAGGAGGTCGTTTTTGCCGGCGATCGTCTCTCCGCCCGGCCCCTGCGTGATCTCCGGCCCCAGCACCGAGTAGTGCTCCGTCAGCGGATTGTCGCCCTTGACCTGGAAGGCGGGTTGGCTGTAGCGCGCGATGGTGTGGAAGAAGATCGCCTCTTCGACAGCCGAGACGAGCGCGTGGGGAATTCCGCCGAGCATGGCGTGATAGGGCCAGATCGTCAGGTCGTACTTGCCGCCCTCCGCGAGCTTTCGCGTGTAGTCGAGGAGCTGCCGCTGGGCGTAGTCAGCCTCGATTCCGGTGCTCTCGACCGCCGGGGGATTGATCCGCCAGCGGCCCGACTCGACGTCCTCGGTCGTTACGAGGGTGTACGGCGCTGGATGCCGGCCCTCGTCGTCCACCAGCCAGGCCGGGTGGAAGATCTGCATCGCTTGGTGGGTGTCGAGCGTCGGGATGATCGCCGTGATCGCGCCGAGGTTGCGGTAGAGGAACTCGCACAGGCGCCGGTTGTCGTTTTCGGCTCCGCGGACGTACAGCTCGTAGCCGGGGATGCAGAAGGTGTTCTGGACATCGACGGCGACGAGGCAGACCCGGAAGCTGTCCTCGAGCGCCGGGCGAAGCCCGTGCTCCTCGGCCCAGGCCTGAGCTTCCTCGGCGCGCTCCTGATACGGAACGCGCCAGATCTCGCCGACGCGCCTGGGCTTGAAATGGGGTGGGATCGGAAGCTCGGCCATGCGGTTCTAGTCTGCCCTACAGCAGGCGCCGTCGGCTGCCGATACGCCTTCTATGCCGTTTGACGTGTTCGAAGTGCTGCGCTCTTTCGAGAGCATCGCCTTCGTCTGGCTTCCGATCGTCATGTTCTCGCTGATCATCTACCTGCTCTGGCGCAGCCTCTCGCTGATGCCGCGGGTGAAGACCACTCATGTCAAGCCGAGCTCACGTAGCTCGGTTACGTGGGACGAGGTCGCCGGGCTCAACGAGGCGAAGGCGGAGATGCGGGAGGTCGTCGACTTCCTCCGCCATCCGAAGCGCTTCGAGCGACTCGGAGCGCGCGTCCCCAAGGGGATCCTTCTCTACGGGCCTCCGGGCACCGGCAAGACGCTGCTTGCGAAAGCCGTCGCCCACGAATCCGGCGCGAGCTTCTACTCCCAGAGCGCGTCGGCATTCGTCGAGATGTTCGCCGGGCTCGGTGCGGCGCGCATCCGGAAGCTCTTCGAGCAGGCGCGGAACGACGCGCCCGCGATCATCTTCATCGATGAGCTCGACGCCGTCGGGATGAAGCGGACAGGCGCGGGCCTGAACCGCGAGCACGATCAGACCCTCAACCAGCTGCTCGTCGAGCTCGACGGGTTCAACAAGAACGAGGGCCAGGTGATCGTCATGGGCGCTTCGAACCGACTCGAGGATCTCGATCCGGCGCTGCTCAGGCCCGGCCGCTTCGACCGCCAGATTCTCGTCTCCGCGCCCGACCTCGCCGGACGCCAGGAGATCCTACGGGTGCACACGCGCGGCAAGCCGCTCTCACCCGACGTCGACCTGCACGTCGTCGCGCGCCAGACAGCGGGGCTGACGGGTGCCGATCTCGCAAACATCGCCAACGAGGCGGCCATCTTCGCGGGTCGTGAGGACCGCAACGACATCTCCCAGTTCAACTTCGAATCGGCGATGGAGCGGGTCGTCGCCGGCCTTCAGCAGCGGCGCGTCGTCACCGAGAAGGAGAAGCGGATCCTCGCCTACCACGAGGCCGGCCACGCCGTCATGGCGTACCTAATGGGCGATCCTGTCCAGAAGGCCACGATCGTCGCGCGGGGTGACGCTCTTGGCTACACGTTCCACCTCCCCGACGAAGACCGCTACCTGCATACGCGCGAGGAGCTGATCGACTGGATGAAGATCGGGCTCGCCGGCCGTGCCGCGGAACAGGTCGTCTTCGACCGCGTCACGAACGGCGCGGCCAACGACCTCGAGAAGGTGACGGCGCTCGCGCGGGCGATGGTCTTCGAGTACGGCATGTCCGAAGGGGTCGTGTCCCGGACGATGAGGGCCGATAACTACGCGCTGTCGGAGGAGACGAAGCGGCTGCGAGACACGGAGCAGGCGCGGCTCACGGACGGCGCCTACGTCGAAGCGATCCGGTTGCTCGAGAAGCACCGCTCGGCACTCGACCGCGTTGCCGGCGCGCTCCTCGACCGCGAGACCCTGAACCGCGACGACCTCGAGGCCCTGCTGCACGACGTCGTTGCCGAGTCCCGCGCCAGCGAGACGGTCGGGACGATTCGCGTGCTGCCAGACCGCAAGGCGTAACTAGCATCGGGGCGTGGAAGCGCTCCGGATCCACCACGTCGGAATGGCGGTCGACGACCTGGACGAGGCCGTCGATACCTACGAGCGCCTCTTCGGCTCCATCGTGGAGCACCGGGCCACCGTCGCGGACCAGGGCGTCGAGGCGGCGTCGATGCGCGTCGGCGAGGGCCGCGTGGAGCTGATGGCCTCGCTCGGCGACGACACGCCCGTCGGGAAGTTCCTGGCCAAGCGCGGCCCGGGCATGCACCACGTCGCCTACGAGGTCGCAGACCTGCCGGCCGCGCTCCGCGACCTGGCCGATCGGGGCGCGGACCTGATCGACGAGGCGCCTCGCCCCGGCCTCTTCGGCCTCCAGGTCGCCTTTGTCCACCCGGACGCGGCGCACGGCGTACTCTCTGAGCTGGTGGCGCAATGAGCATGAACGAGGACGAAATCCGGATCGAGGTCGGCTTCGAGGGCAGCCAGGTCATGAGCGCGGTCGTGCCCACCAAGGACGCGGACGAGCTCGAGGCAGCGCTGGCAGCGAGGAAGGACGGCTCGGTGGTGCTCGAGGCCGAGGATGGCCGCTATACGGTCGCCCTCGACCGGGTCGTCTACCTGAAACGGTTTCACCGCGAGGGCCGACTCGGCTTCTCCGGCTAGATAGCAAGCCGCGTTACATTCTGAGGACTGACGGGCATGCCTTTCCCGTGCTCGCAAGCGTGAATCCGGCATTGCCGGCGGCGCGGCGCGACGAGACCGGACGGGTCCGCGCGCTCGTCGACCGCGCGAAGCGCGGCGACCGGGCGGCGCTGGAGGAGCTCTACCTCCTCCATTTCGACCGGATCTACAGCTATCTCCACATGAGCGTCGGGAGCAGGCACGACGCCGAGGACCTGACGACGCAGACCTTTCTGCGGATGCTCGAGGCGATCGGCCGCTTCCAGTGGCGCTCCGTGCCGTTCTCCGCGTGGCTCTTCCGCATTGCCCACAACCTGGCGATGGATCACTTCCGCGCCAACCGCCGCTGGCAGCCGGAGGAGGAGATCCCCGAGCACGTCCAGGGCGAGGAGACGTCCGCCGAGGAGCAGGCGCTGGCCTATCTCGGGGATACGAGCATGCTGATGCTGATCGAGCGGCTGTCCCCGGAGCAGCGCCAGGTACTGACACTGAAGTTCGTCTTCCGGTTCTCGAACGGCGAGGCCGCGGCCATTCTCGGCAAGACCGAAGGGGCCGTGAAGTCGCTGCAACACCGCGCGCTCGCCTCGCTGCAGAAGCACGTCGCGCGCTAGCCAGCTACAACGTCCCCGATGTCCCTCGAGGTCGGGATCGTCGGGCTTCCCGGCACCGGAAAGAGCACCCTCTTCACGGCGCTGACCGGAGCTGCTGCAGACCAGTACGGGGCTGCCCATGTCGGAATGGCGCCGATCCCCGACGACCGCCTGCCGGAGGTGGCCCGCATCGCCGGCTCGGAGAAGGCGACCCAGGCGGCGATCAGAGTCGTCGACCTGCCGGGAACGGCGAGCGCCCAGCTCGGCGCCGCTCGGGCAGCGGATGCCCTCGTCGGCGTTGTGAGCGACGAAGCGCAGCTCGAGTCGCTCCAGCTCGAGCTCCTCGTTGCCGATCGGGATCATGTCGAGCGGCGGCTGGACAGGGTCAGAAAGGACGCGAAGTCCGGCGACCCGAAGCTCCGAGCCGAGGTCGAGGAGCTCGAGCGGGTGCTCGCCCACCTGGACGCGGAGCGTCCTCTCGGCGACTACGAGGGCGTACTCCCGCCCGAGCTCGAGCCGCTGACGACGAAGCCGCTCGTCCCCGTTGTGAACGGCCCTGGCGGGATCGACCTCAAGCTCGAGGCCGAGCTGGCGGAGCTGACACCCGAGGAGGCCGCAGCGTTCCGGGACGGCGAGCCGGCCGCGCTGGACGAGCTCGTCCGCCGCCTGCAGGAATCGCTCGACCTCCTGACCTTCTTCACGGCGAACGAGAACGAGGCCCGCGCCTGGACGCTGCGGCGCGGCCAGACGGCCCTCGAGGCGGCCGGGACGATCCACACGGACATGGCGCGCGGCTTCATCCGGTGTGAAGTGGTTCATTGGCGCGACCTCGCTGAAACCGGGTCGCGCGCCGAGGCGTCCCGCCGCGGCCTTCAACGACTCGAGGGCAAGGAGTACGTTGTCGAAGACGGCGACCTACTGAACGTCCGTTTTAACGTCTAAACGGTTCGGTGGTCACTTAATGGAAGGTCAATGCGCGCAAAACCTATATTGAGCACCCCATGAAGACCGCTGGACCGACCCCCCAACGAAAAGACGAGCAGCTGGAGCGCGCCGCGGACGTCGCCGGGCGCATCCTCGACAACATCGAAATCGCCGTTCGCGGCAAGCGCGAGGAGATCAAGCTCGTGCTCACCGCACTGGCCTGCAAGGGCCATATCCTCTTCGAGGACGTGCCCGGCACCGCGAAGACGGTGCTCGCGCGCGCAATCGCGCTTTCGATCGAGGACGCCGAGCCGTCGCGCATCCAGTGCACGCCAGACCTCCAGGCCACCGACGTAACCGGCCTCTCCATCTGGAACCAGCAGCTCCGGGACTTCGAGTTCCGGCCCGGGCCGGTCTTCGCCAACGTCGTTCTCGTCGACGAGATCAACCGGGCGATGCCCAAGACGCAGTCGGCGCTGCTCGAGGCGATGGCCGAACGCCAGGTGACGACCGACGGCGTGACGCGCGAGCTCGCCGAGCCCTTCATGGTCCTCGCGACCCAGAACCCGATCGAGCTCGAGGGCACGTTCCCGCTGCCCGAGGCCCAGCTCGACCGGTTCTTCCTCAGGACGGCCCTTGGCTACCCCGGAAGCGAGGAGGAGCTCGAGATCGTTCGTGACCAGCGGCACGGCCACCCTCTGGGCGACATCGGTGCGGTCGTCCGAATCGAGGAGGTGACGGCCTTCCAGGACGCGAGCGAAGAGGTATACGTCGACGAGATCCTCCAGCGCTGGATCATCGAGCTCGTTCGTGCCACGCGCGGGCTCGACATCGTCTCGATCGGGGCGTCCGTCCGTGGCAGCCTCGCGCTCGAGCGCGCGGCTCGCGGCTGGGCGCTGCTGAACGGACGCGACTACGCCGTCCCCGAGGACGTCGAGTCGTTGTTCCTGCCCGTGCTCGGCCACCGCATCCTGTTCACACCGTCCTTCCTCGTGGAAGTGCGGAAGATCGGCCGCGTCCAGGCGTTACAGGACTTCAAAGCGCGCTGCCTCGAAGCTGCTCCACGGCCCGAGGCGGCCCTGGGCGACGGCGAGGTCGTTCGCATCGGTGAGCGGACCGACTGAGCTCACCTTTCCGCTGACCCCCCGCCGGCGGCTCGTCGGGCTCGCCTTCGGGAGCGTGAACAGCGCGAAACGAGGACAGGGCTCGAACGTCGCGAGCTCCAGGCCCTACCAACCCGGAGACACGTTCGAGTCGATCGACTGGGCTGCGTCGGCCAAGATCTCCACGGCTCACGGACAGGACGAGTTCATCGTTCGCGAGCACTATGCGGAGGAGGCGCCTCGGGTCGTGATCGTGTGTGACCGGCGACCGGCGATGGAGCTCTACCCGCCGGGCTTCCCGTGGCTCTCGAAGCCGAAGGTGATGCTGGAAGCGGGCTCGATGATCGCCGATTCGGCGGCGAAGGCACGCGGCCTCATCGGCTACCTCGACTTCGCGAGCGGCAATGTGGACGGGCACGCCGGCAAAGCCGGCATGCCCTCTAGTCGGCATCGCGAGCGACGCCTCGGCGGAAACGGCGCCGGGCCGCCGTTCTGGCGCCCGCCCCACGGCCAGACCGACTTCTGGCGCGTCAAGGAATCCGACCTCATCTTCCCGCTCTACCTCGCGCCGGAGGACAACCTCGACCGTGCCTTCGTGTTCCTGGCGCCGCTACGGCGGTCCCTCCCGGCCGGAACGTTCGTCTTCGTCCTCTCGGACTTCCTGAACAGGCCGTCCACTGACTCGTGGGCGACGATTCTCGAAATGCCCTGGGAGATCGTCCCCGTCGTGATCCAGGATCCGGTCTGGGAGCAGAGTTTTCCGGATGTCGGGTCCGTGGTCGTTCCGCTGATGCAGCCCGGGAGCAGCCGGAAGAGTCTCGTCCGGCTGAGCCGGCGCGAGGCCCAGGGGCGGCGCGCGGCAAACGAGCAGCGAACCCGGGAGACGCTGGCCGACCTCGAGGCGCTCGGGCTCGAGCCGATCGTGCTCACGACGGGCGATCGCGACGAGATCTTCACGCGCTTCCTCGAATGGGTCGAGCTGCGTCGTTCCGGAGCAAGGGCCTGGTTGTGAGGGAGCGGCGGCTCTTCGCAGCGCTCGTCGGGGCAGGCCTGCTCGTCGTCGCGCTCGCCGGCGTCATCGCCTGGTGGGCGTGGGACTCCGAGCCGTCGGCCGCGCTCGACCGTCCACTGGTCGCGAACGCGCGCCTCACGCCCCAGCAGCACCTCTTCGCGGATGCCGTGCATGCGCAGGTGGAGGTCGTCCTCGACCGGGGTGTCGTCGATCCGGACAGCGTCCAGATCCGCTCGAACTTCGCTCCCTACCGTGCGCTGCAGAAGCGCCGCGTCAGCCGGAAGGACGTCGGTCGGATGACGCGCCTCCAGTACGACTACACGGTCGCGTGCATGACCGCGAAATGCCTGCCGAAGAAGGCCGGTCGGGTGGATTTCGGCATCGCGACGGTCGAGTACCAGCGGCGCAATGCTTCGACACCCGAGTCCGCGACGATCGACTGGCAGCCGCTCCGCGTCGCGGGCCGGATCGCGCCCGGGCGGCTCTGGCAGGGCCTCCTCCGCGCTGAGTACCGGGACGTTCCGGCAGCGACGTATCGCGTAGGGCCAGGATGGGTCGAATTCGTCGCGCTCGTCCTCGCCGCGCTCTTCGTGCTCGGTGCGCTGATCCTCATCTTGCGACTGCTCCCGCTCGAACGGCTGGCGGCGCGCCTCTGGGGCGTGATCGATCGGCGCAGCGCCCTCGAGCGGGCGCTCGCCCTGGTCCGCGAATCCTCGAAGTCCGGGCGCACGGACGACGGCCGCAAAGCGCTCGAGCGTCTGTCAGTGGAGCTGAAGCGCACCCGCAACCCGGAGCTCGCGCAGGACGCGAGCCGCATCGCCTGGTCGCAACGGGCGCCCGGCGAGGCGGTCGTCAGCCCGCTGTCCACGGAGGTCGAGCGCGTGATCTCGGAGGGAACGTGAGGCTGCGCGACCGTCAGGCGATCCCGCTCGTGGATGCGCTGCGCCTGAGGGAGCCAGCCCGAAGGACGACGATCGTGCGCATCGTGCTGGCGGTCGCGCTCGTCGTCGTCGTGGCGTTGGCGGCGCTGCTGTCCCAGAGGGTCGGTTCCAGCGATGCCGCACTCGCGAAGGGTGCGAACAGCGGCATGGTGGTTCTCGATCTGTCCGGAAGCATCGGGCGGCCGGACCGCCGCTCGGTCGATCCGCTCGAGTATCTGGCCGCCACCGGACAGGACTTCGGTCTCGTTCTCTTTTCCGCGGTCCCGTACGAGGCCGTTCCGCCCGGAACCAGCTCTGCCGAGCTGCGGCCGATCATCCGGGCCATCTCGCCGTTCCCGAACGTCTGCCTCAAGCAGCGGGGCGTTCCGTGCGCGCCTGGCATGCGCGAGATTCCGGCCGACTCCAGGGAGGCGAGGGTCATCCGGCGTAAGTCGGTGACTCCATGGGACAAGAACTACCGAGGCGGCACCATCATCTCGCTAGCCCTCAAGATGGCGCGCGAGATCCTCGAGCGCCACGACGCCAAGGCCCGCGGGGTACTGCTCATCAGCGACCTCGACGACTCGCTCCTCGACGTCTCGCTCTTGACCCGCGAGCTGATCACGTACCGGAACGAGAAGATCCCGATTCACATCGTCGCGCTCAACCCGTTCGACGACGATAAGGCGTACTTCGAGCGTCTGGTCGGACGTGACAATTTTGTCGATTACACCAACCTGGCGCCGGGACGGCTGCTCGACGCTCGCGAGCGGGCGGAGCGCGCCGGAGTCCCGGAAGGCCTCGCGGGTCTGGCGCTGCTGCTGCTCATGCTGCTCGCGCTGAACGAACACTTCTGCGGCCGGCTTTCGTGGAGGTCCGAGCGATGAGGCGGGCCTGGCCGACCATCCGCAAGGGGGCGCCGATCGCGCTGCTGCTCGTGCTCGCCCTACTCGCAGCCCTCGTCGCGCGTGACGCTGCGGCGATTCGAAACGGCATGAAGCGCGACGACCTTTCCTTCCAGGCCCAGCCTGCCGGCGCAGCGTTCTGGAACTTCAACTTGACGCTCCCCTATGCAGACCAGGCCTTCGGGATCAAAGACGATCTGACCTATCGCCACGCGCTTCAGACCTTCGCGCGCGACCAGATCGGCGTGAACTCCTCGGCACCGGCCGCTCGCGCGGAGGCCCAGGCGGCGCTGAGCGACGCTGAGAATTCGGGCCAGCCGTCGGAGCGGCGATCGAAGCTGGCGAACCTCCAGGGCGTTGTCAGCTACGACGAAGCGCTTGCCGACCCGTTCAACCAGTCAGGCGTCATCGGGCAGTCGCTGACGCACCTCGAGCGGGCGGTCAAGATCGACCCTTCCAACGCCGACGCCAAATACAACCTCGAGTTCCTGCTCCGGCTCTTCAATCCGGAAAACGAGCAGGCGAATGTCCAACAGCGGATCCCCGAATACGCTCCTGGCCGGAGCTCCCCGGGCGGCAACCCGAACCGCGTCGGCCACGGCTACTAGGCGCCGCGGATGCACCTTTCGTTTCTCACCCCGCTCGCCGGCCTCGTCGCCTTTGCAGTCATCCTCCCGCTCGTTGCCTTCACTCGCACCGAGCAGCGAGTCGAGCGGGCCCGGTCGCTGCTGAGACTTGTCTCGCCGCCCAGCTCGAGACGGATCACGATCGCGGCGCTCGTGGCGATTGCGGCTCTCGTGGGCGTCGGAGCGGCGCAGCCTGTCATCGAAGAGCGGATCGAGCGTCCGGCCCGGACCGATGCTCAGATCTTTTTCGTCTTCGACACGTCACGGTCGATGCTCGCTACACAAGCACCCAGCAAGCCGAACCGGTTCGACCGGGCCCGGGCAGCGGCGCTCCGGATGCGTGCCGAGCTCGGAGATGCGCCGGTCGGCGTCGCATCGTTCACCGACCGCGTCCTCCCGCACCTTTTCCCGTCCACGAACGAGAAATCGTTCGACGGAGTGCTCAAGGACTCCATCGGCATCGAGCGCCCGCCGTCCGACTCTCTGAACAACAAGGTGGCAACGAGCCTGGCGTCGCTCGAAGCCGTCGCCTCCGGCAACTTCTTCCAGGGCCCCGGCCGTCGCTTGCTCGTCGTCTTCACGGATGCCGAGACCAGCAATGTCGGCGGGCCGGCTCTGAAACGGGCCTTCGCCCAGGACCGCATCAAGGTCATCCTCGTGCGTTTCTGGGCCGACGGCGAGCGGATCTTTCGGCCCGACGGCGGTCTGGAGCGTCGCTACATCCCCGATCCGAGCAGCGCGAGCTCGGCACAGGAGTTCGCCCGCTTGCTCGGCGGCCAGACGTTCGACGAGAACCAGATCGATCCCGCCGCCGCGGCCGCAAAGGCGGTACTGGGCAACAAGGAGGCGGTGCGCACGGTCGAGGCCGTCAAGATCCGCCCGCTCAGCCCGTTCCTGTTCCTCGCGGCCCTGATGCCGCTCTCGCTGCTGCTCTGGCGCCGGAACCTGGCCTAGTCGACAGGCCTGGTCGCGGCGACCGCGTCGAGCTGGTTCGCGTGGTAGAGCACGGCTGCCTCTGCAGTGCGTGCTGCACGCCCGTCGTGGTGGACGGCGACGGCGTGGACGAGCTCGGCCAGCGTGTCCCGCTCGAGCTCCTGGGCCCGCGACTCGATCAGACGGATGCCGAGCTGGACGTGTCCGAGGAGGCGCCCCTCCTCGGTCGGCCGGAAGGTCGGCGGGCGGCCGAGCTCGAGCGTCCGGCCGACGTCGTGGAGCAGCGCGGCGGCGATCAGAAGGTCGCCGCGAAGGCGTGGATGTACCTGTGCGGTCTCGCGGCAGATCGTCGCGACCGCGACGGTGTGCTCCAGCAGTCCTCCCGCGTAGTCGTGATGGATGTCCGGGCTCGCCGGGAGCTCGCGGAGCCGCGCCCGGAAGCGCTGATCGGAGAGGAATCGACCGACGACCGTCTTCAGGCCCGGATGGACGATCTCGCCGCCGAGGAACTCGAGGAAGCCGTCCAGCTCGTCCGCGTCCCGGCGCAGGCTCGGAGTGAGTGCAGCGGCGTCTTCCTCGGCGGGCTCGAGCGAGCGGACGTCGAGCTGCAGGCGGTCTCGGTACTTGTCGACCCGCCCGAGAACGCGCACGGCGTCGCCCTCGCCGAAACGGCCGTCCAGTAGCTCGACATCGCTCCAGACACGCGCTTCGATCCGTCCACTGGGGTCGACGAGCTCGAGCGCCAGGTAGTCCGAGCCCGTCCGCGTTCGGCGACGCTCCTTCTTTGCGACCGCGTAGGTGCCCTCGACGATCCGGTCTTCCTTGAGCTCGGCGATCGCGCTCACGGCCCGAGTCTA
>DASSXA010000392.1:0-12708 GCA_035704315.1 Gaiellaceae bacterium | reverse complement strand
CCTGAGCCGCCCTCCGCCGGAGAGCCGCTCCTGGCAGGCCACGTGCTCTCGGCGCTCGCCGAGCGCCTGCCCGGTAACGCCGTGGTCGTGGAGGAAGCACCCGTCGACCGCCCCGAGCTTCACGAACGCGTCCTCGCACGGGAGCCTCTCGGCTTCCTCAGCGCGGCGATGGGCGGGCTCGGCTTCGCGCTGCCCGGGGCCACCGGCGTTCGCATGGCGCTACCCGAGCGGCCCGTGGTCGCCGTCGTCGGCGACGGCTCGGCCCTGTACGGGATCCAGGCGCTCTGGAGCGCAGCGCACTACCGGGTCGGCGTGCTCTATGTGATCCTCAGGAACGGCGGGTACGCGATCATGGACCGGCTCGTCGAGCGCCACGGATCGAAAGGCCCGTGGCCCGGTTTCGACGTCGACATCGCGGGGATCGCACGCGCTCAGGGCTGCGACGCGCGGTCAATCGCGGACTACGACGACCTGGTCGGGACGCTCGGCGCGATCGTGCCGGAGCTCGCCACGCGCGAGGAGCCGCTGCTCCTCGACGTGGCGATAGCTCCCACAAAGACGTTTTCGCCCTGACAGCGTGCTGCCGGCGGACTGTCCCCGAGCCGCGTTCAGGGACTGTCCCTGGCCACGCCCGAGGGACTGTCCCCGAGCCGGGTCGAGGGACAGTCCCTG
Source organism: Gaiellaceae bacterium (assembly GCA_035704315.1). Lineage (GTDB taxonomy): Bacteria > Actinomycetota > Thermoleophilia > Gaiellales > Gaiellaceae > JACDAN01. Next base: position 12,036 of record DASSXA010000392.1, on the reverse strand, counting down.
GTGGGAGGAGGGCACGGTGGTGAGGGTGCCCTCCTCACCTTGGGACTAGCCAACCGTGAAGCTCTTCTTCGCCCGCGGTTGGGCGCTCGACCAGTAGCGGTAATTGCCCTTCCGGAGATTCAGCGTCCAGGTGGTGCGTCCCTTCCCCTTGACGCTCGTGCGCTTGTTGACCTTCGGCCCCTTGAGCACGAAATTCTGCGTTCGCGAGTTATCGGTGACGACGAAGACGTACGGGCCGACGGCGAGCTTCTTCACCGTCCTGCCCTCGAGCCGGAGCAGCACTCGCCGTCCTTGAACCGTTCCCTGCAGCGTGAGCCCACTCGCGATGCTCGTCGGGACGAGCTGCTTCATGTTCGGCAGCTTCGAGATGACGTCGTACTTGCGGGTGTAGTTCGCCAGCTGCTGGAGCTTGCTTCGGTCGATGAGCGGGCTCCAGATCGGCAGGCGGATGTTGCGGATCGCGGGAGCCAGCAGGGCCCGGATCTCGTCGGGATGCGACTGCGCGTAGACGAGCGAGCGGTTCATCGCCGTCCGGAAGCGCTGGGCCAGGCCTTTGTTGGCCGAGATCCAGCTCGGCTTGGCCGCGTAGCCTCCGATCGGGAAGTAGCGGCCGAGCACCGGTCCGGGAGCCATTACCGACCGGCCGCCGTCGCTCAAAATCTGCGACAGGAACGGCTCCGGCGTCCAGACCGCATCCACCTGCCCGTTGTTCAGCGCCGCACGCATCTGCGGGAAAGGGATGGCGGTCAGCCTGGCGGCGCTGGACGACATCCCCAGCTTCTCGAACGCCGCCCGGATCATGATCTCGCCGACGCCCTTGAGCGCGTTCACCGCAACCGTCTTGCCTCGAAGGTCCTGCGGCGTGTGAATCGAGCTCGAGCCCTTGACGAGGATGTTCTGCCAGTTGTCCGCCGCGGATGTTCCCTCTACCTCGCTCGAGGCGAGCAGCTGGAGCGGGATGCCGCTCGTCGAACCGATCATCATCGGGACGAAGCCCGCATAAGCGATGTCGCCGTTGTTGTTCCCCATCGCGAGCACGACGTCGTTTCCGCTCTGGAGCGTCGTCTTCTTGAACGTGATCCCCTGTTGCGAGAAGAACCCCTTCTGGACCCCGAGATCCAGAGGCAGGGCGTTCGCGATCGGCAACGTGAGTAGTCGCAGCTCCGTCGTCGCCCGAGGCGCGCTGGACGCCGTGCCTCCGAAGACGGTCAAGCCGACGACCACGACGCCGAGGATCGCGACGCCGAGGCGCCGCACGCGCCGGTAACCCGTCTTTCCCCTCATGCTGTTTCTCCTTTCGTCGCAGTAGTGACCGGCGCCAACCGCCGCGTGGGCTCCTCCTGTTCGCGCTTGATCAGCCGGTAGACGTGGCCGCGGAGCTGCGTGAACTCCGTCAGCTCCTTCGTCGCGATCTGGTCACGCGGGAACGGGAGGTCGACGTCGATCACCTCTTTCACCTCGGTTGGTGCGTGCCTGAGGACGACGACCCGGTCCGAGAGGTAGACCGACTCGTCGATGTCGTGAGTGACGAAGAGGATCGTCACCGCGAACTCCTCACGCACGCGCAGGACGAGATCCTCGAGATCGCCACGGGTCTGTGCGTCGACCGAAGCGAACGGCTCGTCCATGAGCAGGATCGACGGCTGGTAGGCAAGCGCCCGCGCGATGGCGACGCGCTGCTGCATCCCGCCCGAAAGCTGCCAGGGATAGTGGTCGATGAAGCGGGTGAGCCCGACGGCCTCGAGGGCCTCCTCCACGAGCGCCTTCCGCTCGGCTCGCCTGAGCTTCTTGTGGCGAAGCGGCAGCATCACGTTGTTCCGCACGGAGGCCCACGGCATGAGCGAGCGGCCGTATTCCTGGAAGACAAGCGCCATCTCCTCCGGCGGCGACGTGACCGGCTTGCCCCGCAAGAGCACCTGGCCGCTGGTTGGACGCAGCAGACCGCCGACGCACTTGAGCAGCGTCGTCTTCCCGCAACCGGACGGGCCAACCACGCAGACGAACTCGCGATCGTCAACCCCGAACGAGACCTCGGCGATCGCCTGTGTCGCCTTCACGCCGCTGCCGTAGGTCTTGGCGAGACTCCTCACCTCGAGCACATGACGGGCGCTCGAGCTCATTGGGCCGCCGCCGCCCGCCAGCCCCGATGCCAGGCGAGCACACGGCGCTCCAAGAGAATGAGCAGCAGGTTCAGCAGGTAGCCGAGGACGCCGATCAGGACGATCGCAGCCCACATCGGCGCAAGCTGGAGCGTGTTCTTCGAGATCAGCAGGACGTAACCGACGCCGCTTGTGCTGGAGAAGTACTCGGTCAGGACCATCATGATCACTGCCAGCGAGAGACTCGTTCGCATGCCGGCGAAGATCTGGGGCAGCGCGGCCGGGAAGACGATGCGCCGGATGCGTTCGAAGCCACGCATTCCATAGGACCGTGCGGTGTCGATTAGCGTCGGATCGATGCCGCGGACGCCGTCGATGGTGTTCAACAGGATCGGGAAGACGCAGAAGAACGCGATAAAGGCGATTTTCTGCCGGTTCTCGATCGAGTGCAGGAGGACGACGGAGATCGGGAGGAGCGCCGGCGGCGGCATTGCGCGCCACCACTCGATGTGCGGCATCGCGATGATGCGGCCCCACCTCGACAGGCCGAGCGGGATGCCGAGGAGGACTCCGAGGACGAGGGCGATCCCGAAACCAGCGGCGATCCTGGTCAGGCTCGGGACCACGTGCAGCTCGAACTGTGAGAACAGCCACATCTGGCGAAACTCGACGAGGATTGTCGAGAGCCGCGGGAACTTCGGGTCCTGCGCCTGTACCGTCCACGCCTGCCAGGCAACGAGGATCGCGACCGGCACTGCGATCTCCGCTGCGATCGCGGCGGTCTGATATGTCCGCCGGCTCATGCTGCCGCCGCCCGCTGGGACGGATGCCAGCGCAGCGCCCAGCGCTCGAAGGCCGAGAACAGGACGTAGATCGCGAGCCCGAGAAAGCCCGTAGCGAGCGCGATCGCATAGACCTGGACGGTTAGGCCGAACGACTCGGCCACGTTCATGATCTGGCCCAGTCCGCCGGTGCCCATGAAGAGCTCGGCGGTGAAAGCGAGGATCAGCGAGACCGCGGAGGAGATCCGCAGCCCCGTCGCGATGTACGGAATCGCGCTCGGAAGCTTGATCCGGTAGAGCCGCTCGAACCGGCCGACGCCGAAGGAGCGCGCTGTGTCGAGCGCGACGGGGTCGACGTCGCGAACCCCGTAGATCGTCTGCACGAGAAGCGGCCAGAAGGCGCCGAACGTGGCGAGGAACACCTCGCTCTTGAGCGTCGTCCCGAGCGTCAGGAAGAGCAGGGGGATCAGCGCCGCCGAGGGAATCGGCCGCAAAAACTCGACCGGAACTCGAAATGCTCTGTTGGCGAACTCGCTCGAGCCGAGGAGGATCCCGGTGGGGACGGCCAGCGCCGTCGCGATGCCGAGGCCGAGCGCCCAGCCGCGGACGGTCTGGCCGAACGCGACCCAGAACTCCCTGGTATGGATCATCGACCAGAGCTCGTTGAAGGTCGTGGTCATCGCCGGAAGGTCGTCTTCGGAGATGAGACCCGAGCGGGAGACGAGCTCCCAGACCAAGAGCCCGGCGGCGATGGATAGGACGGTCACGACGAACGGCGCCACACGTCCGGCCGCGGTTGCAAACGTAGGTCGCGTCCTTCCGGTGACCGCGACCGTGGACGCTAGGTCCGGAGCCGCCACGTCCTAGTCCTAACACGTTTAGAGGCGGCGTGTGCGCAAACCGCCTTCATGTTCGCATTGAGAACAGCCGGTGCGGGAAAGGCGCAGGCCAGATCAGTGCCGCCCCTGATGTAGAGGGACGACTCGAAGCCGATCGTGCGGCCCATGGAGCGTCCGCTGCACGTCCTCATCGTCGGCGGTGGTGTCGCGGCACTCGAGGCGACACTGGCTCTTCGAGCGCTCGCCGAGGACCGCGTCGACGTCGAGCTGCTGGCGCCGGATTCCGAGTTCGTCTACCGGCCGCTTGCCGTCGCCGAGCCGTTCGACCAAGGCGAGGTGCGGCGGTTCCCGCTCGCGCGGCTCGTCGAGCTCGCCGGAGGCCGACTGTCGCCCGGAACGCTTGCGACCGTCGACCTTGACCGACGGCTCGTCGAGACCGCCGACGGCGAAGAGCTCGAATGGGACGTGCTGCTGATCACGCTCGGCGCGCGGATGCGCGAGGGTGTGCCCGGTAGCTTGACGTTCCGAGGGCCCGAGGATCGCGTCGCGCTGAACGAGCTCGTGGACGACGCCGTAGCCGGCCGGCTACGGTCGCTGACCTTCGCGCTGCCGACGCTCGCCGCCTGGCCGCTCCCGCTCTACGAGCTGGCGCTGATGACGAAGGTCCGACTCGAGGACATGGGCGCCACGACGGTGCGCGTCGACCTCATCACCCCGGAGACTCAACCGCTAGGCATCTTCGGCCACGAGGTTTCCACCCCCATCAACAGTCTGCTCGAGACGCGGGGGATCTGGCTCCGAACGGACACGACTCCCGTCGTCTTCCGGAACGGCGCCCTCCTCGTCGTCCCGGGCCGCGCGATTCGAACCGATGGAGTGATTTCGCTCCCCGTGCCTGAAGGTCGCCTGATCCCAGGGCTGCCGGACGGCGGACACGGGTTCGTGCGCACCGACCAGCACGGACGCGTCGAGGGACGCGACGACGTCTACGCCGCCGGCGACATCACAACGTTTCCGCTCAAGCAAGGCGGCATCGCCACCCAGCAGGCGGACGCGGCCGCAGCGTCGATCGCCGCGCTCGCCGGTGCTCCGGTCCGGCCGCGTCCGTTTCGTCCGGTTCTGCGCGGCCTGCTGCTCACCGGACTCAGCCCGAGATTCATGGCGGCGAGCCTGCTCGAAAACTCCGCCGAGATCGATACCGAACCGCTGTGGTGGCCGCCCGGGAAGATCGTGGGCCGCTACCTCGCGCCCTTCCTCGCCGAGCACACGGGCCTGTCCCGGGAACCGCCCACGCTCGGTAATAAGCCGCACTGAGGAGCCGCGCTGACGCGGATGGCGGCGCCGCGGCACGACGCCACGCTGTCGCCATGGAACGTCGCATCTGCCAACTCGAATACGCGGCCGGGCGTGCGCGAAGGTGCCCCGGCGATACGTGTCCGTTCTGGACTGACGACGGCTGCGCGGTCAGCCGCTACTGGGCGGACTTCGGAAGCAACCCGAAGCTCGCCGAGCTGCTGCTCGACCTCCGTGAACGGCTGGGCGGCAGAGACCAGCGCCCCGCGTTTCGCCGGTTCCACCCTCCGGGCCTCGCCTAGTGCGCTAGCCGCAGAAGGGAGGAACGATGAAGGCGCTCGTCTACCACGGTCCCGCGCAACGGGCCTGGGAAACCGTGCCCGACCCCATGATTCAGCAGGCCACCGACGCCATCGTCCGTATCGACACGTCCACGATTTGCGGCACCGACCTTCACATCTTGAAGGGCGATGTCCCGGAGGTCGAGCCAGGCCGCATCCTCGGCCACGAGGCCATCGGAACGGTCGTCGAGACCGGCGATGCAGTAGCCACGCTCGCGGAAGGCGACCGTGTGCTCGTTTCGTGCATCTCGTCCTGCGGCCGCTGCCGGTTCTGCAAGGAGGGCCGCTACGGCCTTTGCACCGGCGGCGGCGGTTGGATCTTCGGCCACCTGATCGACGGCCTGCAGGCGGAGTACGCGCGAGTGCCGTTCGCGGATACCTCCGTGTACAAGCTTCCGCCAGAGCTGAGCGACGAACAGGTCGTGTTCCTGGCAGACATCCTCCCAACGGCTTACGAGGTCGGCGTCCTGGCCGGCCGCGTCGAGCCCGGCGACACCGTCGCGATCGTCGGCGCCGGACCGATCGGCCTCGCGGCGGTCATGACCGCGAGGCTCCTCTCGCCCGGACGGATCGTCGTCCTGGACGTGGCCGACGCGCGGCTCGAAAAGGCGCGCGAGTTCGGGGCCGACGTGACGATCAACAACGGACGCACCGATGCGATCGCAGAAGTGATGGAGCTCACGGGCGGGCTCGGCGCCGATGTGGCCATCGAGGCAGTCGGCATGCCCGAGACGTTCGAGCTGTGCACCGATCTGATCCGGCCCGGAGGGCGCGTCGCGAACGTGGGCGTGCACGGTCATCCGGCGACGCTCCACCTCGAAAGGCTCTGGATCCGGGATGTCACCATTACGACTGGATTGGTAGACACATTCACCACACCGAAGCTCCTGCGGCTGATCGCCGAGGGACGCCTCGATCCACTCCCGTTCACGACGCACCGCTTCGAGCTGGATGAGATGATGGAGGCCTACGACACCTTCGCCGACGCGGCGACCTCGAATGCGCTTAAGGTCGTCCTAACGGGGCATCCAGCCCACCTCCCTGCGGGCGAGAAAGCGGTTGCGGCAACCGTCTAGCACGCTCCGCAACACGTCGGGCGCGTCACATGACGCGCTCGACGTGCTCCTTCGCGACGGGACGACGCTGCGGCTCCGGGCTCCGATGGACGGCGACTCCGAGGCCCTGGTGGAGTTCATGAGCGGCCTGTCCCAGCAGAGCCTCTACTACCGGTTCCACGGCTTTCCGACGGTGAACGAGAAGCTCGTGGCGGGGTTCCTCGAGCCGGACTGGCAGGAGCGAGGCCACCTGATCGGCGAGCTCGGCGGCCGGATCATCGCGCTGGCGAGCTACGTGCGCCTTCGGGACCCCAGCTCGGCGGAGTGCGCGTTCGTTGTTGCCGACGACTTCCAGCGGCGCGGGATCGGGACTCGCCTGCTCGAACAGCTTGCTAACCGCGCGGCGTCGGTTGGGATCGAGCGCTTCGTCGCCGAGGTCCTCCCAGAGAACAGCCAGATGCTCAGCGTCTTCCAGGCAGTGGGCTTCGAGAGCACGCGCAGGCTGGAGAGTGGAACCGTCGAGGTGGAGTTCAGGATCGCCCCGACCGAGACGTACCTGGGACGGGTCGACGAGCGAGACCACGTCTCCGCCGTCGCATCGCTGCGACCCTTCTTCGCACCTGCGAGCGTGGCGGTGCTCGGCGCGTCCCGACGGCGGGAGTCGATCGGCGGCCTGCTCTATCGAAACATCATCTCGGGCGAGTTCGAGGGCGTCGCGTATCCGGTGAACCCGGCCGGCGACGCTGTCGCAGGCGTCCGCGGTTACCGCTCGGTTGCTGAGCTTCCGGAGGCGCCCGATCTGGCGGTCGTCTGTGTCCCCGCGCAGCACGTGCTCGCCGGCGTCGAGGACGCGCTGCGGCGAGGCACGCGGGCAATCTGCGTGATCTCGGCCGGCTTCGCGGAAGTCGGCGAAGAGGGGCGAGAGCGTCAGGACCAGCTCTTGGCCCTCGTGCGTGCGCACGGCGGCCGCCTCGTCGGCCCCAACTGCCTCGGCCTCGCCGTCTCGGCGGCGCGGCTGAACGCGACGTTCGGCCCGCGGGCGCTTCCGCCCGGGCCCGTCGCGTTCTCCTCGCAGAGCGGCGCCCTCGGCCTGGCGCTGCTCGAGAAGGCGGAGGAGCGGGGAATAGGCCTCTCCGCCTTCGTCTCGATCGGAAACAAGGCGGACGTCTCCTCCAACGACCTGCTCGAGTACTGGGAGGACGACGCGGACACAAGTCTGGTCGCGCTCTATCTGGAGTCGTTCGGCAATCCGCGCCGGTTCGGCCGGATCGCCCGCCGTGTCGCCCGGAAGAAGCCGATCCTGGCGATGAAGAGCGGGACGACCTCCACGGGCGCGCGCGCGGCGAGCTCGCACACCGCGGCTCTTGCGGGCTCAGAAGCGGCCGTCGACGCCCTCTTCCGGCAGGCCGGCGTGATTCGCGCCCGTACGCTGGAGGAGCTGATCGACGCGGCCGCGCTCCTCGCCGCGCAGCCGCTTCCCGCCGGGCGAAGGGTCGGCGTGATCACGAACGCGGGCGGCCTCGGGATCCTCTGTGCGGATGCCTGCGACGCAGCCGGGCTCGAGCTTCCGTCGCTTGCGCCCGAAACCGAGAGCGCGTTGCGCGCGGTCTTGCCCGCCGAAGCCAGCGTCGCGAATCCGATCGACATGCTCGGATCGGCCGTTGGGACCACGTACGAGCAGGTTCTGCCGATCGTCCTCTCCGATGCCGGCATCGACGCCGTCATCGTCCTGTTCGTGCCCCCGGTCGTTGCCGGAGCGGACGAGGTTGCGATGGCAATCGCTAGCGCCTCTCGCGACACAAAGGGAAAGCCGGTTCTGACCTCGATCATCGCGGAGGGCGAGCTGCCCCGCACGCCGGGCCTGACGAACTTCGCGTATCCCGAATCGGCGGCGCGCACCCTTGGGTTAGCTGCGGCGCGGGCGGAGTGGCTGCGCCGGCCGGCCGGCTCGGTCCCGGCGCTCGACGGTATCGATGGCGCGCGAGGGCGCGCAGTGGTCGCCGACGCGCTGGCCGCCGACGAGGACCTCTGGCTGCGCCCCGACCAGGTCCGCGAGCTGTTGCAGGCCTACGGGATCCCGGTTGTCCCAGAGCGAATCGCGGCGACGGCCGACGAGGCCGCGGAGGCCGCCGCCGCGCTCGGGCTGCCAGCGGTCGTCAAGAGCGCTGAGCCCGGCGCCCACAAGACCGAGACCGGCGGCATCGCACTCGGTCTGGCAACCGCCGACGAGGTTCGCGAGGCTGCCCAGCGGATTGGCCCCCCGGTTCTCGTCCAGCCCATGCTCGAGGGCAGCGCCGAGCTTCTGGCCGGAGTCATCCAGGATCCGGTTTTTGGGCCGCTCGTCGCCTTCGGTCCTGGGGGCGTCTTCGCCGAGCTGATCGGACAGGCCGACTTCCGCATCGCCCCGCTCACAGACGAGGACGCCCAGGAGCTTGTGACGAGTGGCAAGGCAGGCGAGCTCGTGCGTGGCTTCCGCGGCAAGCCTGCCGCCGACGAGCAGGCTCTGACCGACCTGCTCCACCGCCTTTCTCGTCTCGGCGACGACCTTCGCGAGGTTGCCGAACTGGATCTGAACCCCGTGATCGCATCGCCAGATGGCTGCGTCGCGGTCGACGCGCGCATCCGCGTCAGCCGCGTGGAGCCGGCCCCGCGCACCAAGACCTGGTAGCGGATTTGCCGCAACGCATTCCGCGGCGACCCTGATTCGCTCCGTTCAAGCCATCGCGAGCATGGAGCCTGAAGGGAGGTTCGACATGGTCGACTTCACACAAGGCTTGTCTTGGTTCGTCGCAGGGCTTGGCACGACGATCGTCCTGGTGCTGCTGATGCTCGTGTTCGTGTTCTTTGCAGAGAAAGCCGAGCACCGATGAGCGTCACGACACCCGCGCGGCTCACACTCTTCGACCGCGTTCTCTGCGGCATCGACGGGACGCCGGAGTCGCTCGAGGCCGCCCGGCAGGCCGAGCGTTTGCGCTCGGCCGAAGGGAGCCTGCGATTGGCGGCCGTCACGGAGGTCAACACGGCGGTTCACGCAGGGTTCGCGATGAGCCACGTGCTGGAGCAGCTCGAGGCCGGCGCTCAGGATGGACTACGACGAGCAGCCGACGAGGTGAAGCCAACGAGCACTCATCTGCTCGCCGGCGAGCCGGCGCCATGTCTCCTCGACGAGATCGAGCGAACGAAGGCGACACTCGTTGCGGTCGGGCCTCGAGGGCACAGTCGGGCGGCGGGGATGCTGCTCGGCGGCGTCGCCGCCCGGCTCCTCCACGAGGCCCCGTGCTCGGTGTTCCTGGCGCGACCGCCGCAGTTCGGCGAGTTCCCGTCGAGCGTGATCGTCGGCGTCGACGGGTCGCCGGAATCGCTTGCCGCTGCCGCGGTCGCCAAGTCGATCGCCGAGCGATTCGGCTCGGAGCACCTGATCGTCGCAGCGACAGGCGGAAAGCGAATCGACCTCGCGCCGATCCAGGCGCTGTCACCGTATTTCGTCACCGATCCGGGCCGTCCCGCCGACGTGCTCGCAGAGCTCTCCAATGAAGCCGACCTGCTCGTAGTCGGCAGCCGCGGCCTCCACGGGCCCAGGGCACTTGGAAGCGTCAGCGAGCGGGTCGGTCACCGGGCGACGAGCTCGGTCCTCGTAGTTCGCGACCCCAGGAGGCACCATGAGCACAACGACTGATCACGCCGTTTCGCAGGATGAACAGGCATCGATCTTCGGCCGGGTCCTTGTCGGCATCGACGACTCGCCGGAGTCGCTCGAGGCCACCCGGCAGGCGGTCACCCTGGCACGAGGGCCGATCACGCTGCTCGCGACGTACGACCCGACGGATGCGCTTGTCGGCGGCGCGATGCCGCCCGCACCCGTGTACCTCGACGAAGAGCCGATCCGGGAGAACGTCGAGGCAGCACTCGAGCGCGCCCGGCAGAAGGTCAGCCCCGTCGAGCCCGTCACGAAGATCGGACGCGGGCGAGCCTGGCAGCTGCTCCTCGACGAGATCGCCGACGAGCACCACACCCTCATCGTGGTCGGCTCACACGGCGCCGGCCGAGCGAGAGGGATCCTGATCGGCTCGACGGCGACGGAGCTCATCCACAAGGCGCCCTGTTCCGTGCTCGTGGCACGACCGCCGCTGAAGCAGTTCCCGAGCTCGATCGTGGCCGGCCTCGACGGGTCGAAGGAATCAGCCGTCGCAGATGCCGTCGCCCGGGACATCGCCGCGCGGTTCGGTGCCGACCTCGAACGCTACGAGAACCTGTCGGAACCGGTCGACGCGCTGGTTGAGGCGGCGATGGGAGCAGACCTGGTCGTCGTCGGCAGTCGCGGGCTGCACGGGATCAAAGCCCTCGGCTCGGTTTCCGAGCGGGTGGCACACAACGCCCGCTGCTCCGTGTTGATCGTGCGGTAGCGGCTACGCTCAGCCGCGTGGAGCCGATCTACGTTCGCGAGGTCGAACGCCGATTGGCGGCGGGAAACGGCGGCTACGAGATCGTCCACGAGTCACCCGGCATGGAGGTCGGCGTCTACGTGCTCGTCGCTCCGGAGCCCGACCGGCAGCAGCCGCACGACCGCGACGAGGTGTACGTCGTCCTCGACGGACGAGGCACGCTTGAAGTCGAGGGCGCACAGGTAGATCTCACAGAGGGAGAGGCTTCGTTCGTGCCTGCCGGCGCCGAGCACCGGTTCGTCGGCTATGAGGGCCTGAGCGTGCTCGTGATCTTTGCGGGCGATCGCACGACGCCCAAAGCAGTATGAGCTCAGGCTTCGAGGTCGGCCGGATCGCCGGGATCCGGATCTCGATCCACTGGAGTTGGCTCGTCGTCTTCGCGCTGATCACGTGGACGCTCGCCGACTCGGTCTTCCCCAGTCAGAACCCCGGCCTCTCAGACGGGACGTATGTCGGTATGGCCCTCTTTGCGGCGGTGCTCTTCTTCACGTCCCTCCTGCTGCACGAGCTCGGGCACGCTCTCCAGGCCCGGCGCGAGGGCATCGAGATCGAAGGAATCACGCTCTGGCTGTTCGGCGGGGTGGCGCAGTTCAGGGGGATGTTCCCGAACGCGGGTGCCGAGTTCCGAATTGCGATCGCAGGCCCGCTCGTCTCGCTCACCATCGGTGTTCTCTTTGTCCTCGGCGCTTGGGCACTGCCCCTACCCGCCGCGGTCGACGGCGTCGCTTCGTGGCTCGGATTCATCAACCTCATCCTGCTCGCGTTCAACATGCTGCCGGCGCTGCCGTTGGACGGGGGTCGGGTACTCCGCTCGGCGCTCTGGGCGAGGTCGGGCAACCTCGCCGCCGCCACTCGAACGGCCGGCGTCGTCGCCCGGGGCTTCGCCTATCTGCTGATCGCCGCAGGGCTGGCCGAGCTCGTGTTTCTCAGATCATTCGGTGGCATCTGGCTTGCCTTCCTCGGCTGGTTCCTTCTCCAGGCGTCGGCTGGGGAGGTACGCGCGCTCGCCGCTCGCCAGGCGCTCGGCGGGCTCCGAGTCAACGATGTGATGGTGCGTAACCCGGCCACGGTCCGTGAGGACATGACCCTGGGCCGTTTCATGGACGACGTCGTCTGGTCACGGCGCTTCACGACTTACCCCGTCGTGGACGACGGCCGCGCCGTCGGCCTGCTGCCGTTTCGCTG
>DASSXA010000389.1:0-7557 GCA_035704315.1 Gaiellaceae bacterium | reverse complement strand
TGAGCTCAGAGGTCGCGCTTATAGGTGCGCCGGCGGGCGAACTCCTCGTAGCCCGCTCGTTCGAACGCCTTGATCATGCCGATGTTGTCGCGATCACAGTCGCCGCGGATCTCCTCCGCGCCGCTTTCGAGCAGTCGTCCGGTGCCGCGGCGGACGAGTTGCGGAGCGAGACCTCGCCCCCGCAGCTCAGAAACGATGCCGACGTAGGAAATGACAGCGGCCGTCGGGTTTCGCGCGGCCATGATCACGCCGGCGAGGGTGCCGTCGGCCGTGTATGCGAGCTCCCACCACTCGGGCCGGTACTCCAAGCCCTGCTCGTCGCGGAAGTCCGCCCGGGCTGCACCCAGCGTTCCGTTCTCCTCGATGCCCCGCGTGATCCAGGAGTCGCGAATGCCTTCATAGGTCACTGCGATCGCCTGGACGAACGCGTCTTCTCCGACCTCCGGCAACGCCCGAAAGGTCAGCGAGTGTTCTTCCCGCGCTTCGTCCGGCGCCGAGCCCGAGTACCGCCAGCGCAGCCCGTCCCTCAGGAGCTCGTAACCAGCTGTCTCCAGGAGTAGGATCCGCGCGTTTTCGTGCTCCTGGTACTGCGGTGCCGCGGGCGGACTGTCAATGGAGTGAGTGAGCTCTTCGGCTCCGAGGCCACGCGCTAGCTCATGCAGTTCCGCTAGCAGCGCCTGTCCGGCCGAAAGACCCTCGTCGCTCCAGTCGGTTTCGATCAGCACGAGGTCTCTCGGCACTGGCTCGCCCGGAAATGCCCACAACGCCCCTCGCGCCGCCGGCGCTCCTTCCTCCAAGCCCAGCAAGCACCACTCTGGCTTCGTGTACTGCTGCCGAACGAGGGACTCCGCGTACTCCTGCAGCTGCTCCTGGAACGGCGACGCGGAAGAGACCGAGAGGAACTCGTCCATGGACGCGTTGTCGGCGGTGATGAAGTCGAGCACGGGTGATCAGTCTGGCAGCAACGGCAGGGAGAGACCGCGGTCGCGGCCCAGGAGCACGGCCCGCGTAACGGCATCCAGTCCGAACCGGTCACGGATCTCGTCGAGCGCGGCGTCGAGGGCTGCGCAGCTGTGACGCTCGAACGGCAGGACGAGCTGGACCGCGTCGTCATTGTCGAGATTGGCGACGCTCAGGCCGACCAGCGTAAGGCCCCGGTGCTCGATCATCGGCCTCGCCGTCGAGAGCAACCCTCTCATCGTCGTGAGGATTACCTGCGTCTCCGCGGTCGGCCGCGGCAGCGTGTGCGACCGAGTCGCCCTGGAGAAGTCGTCGAAGCGAAGGCGGAGAACGACGGTGCGGCCGACCCGCCCGGCCGCCCGCATCCGCCGAGTGACGCGGTCGACCAGGGCGATGACGTCCGCGTCGACGGCGTCGGGCGGCCTTGGAGATCGGCCGAGCGCGCGCTGTGATCCGATCGAGCCGCGACGACGGTTGGGCCGAACCGGCCGTGGATCACGGTTGTGGGCGAGGGCGTGCAGCTGCCGACCCGCCGCGCGTCCGAGCATCGAGATCAGGGTGGCCTCGCCCAGCCTGGCCACCTGGCCGACAGTGGTGATTCCGCGGCCGCGCAGCTTGGCGGCTGTCACCTTCCCGACGCCCCACAGCCGTTCGACGTCGAGCGGGTGGAGGAAGGCCAGCTCGCGGTCGGGAGGCACGACGAGGAGACCGTCCGGCTTCGCCACGCCGCTGGCCACTTTCGCGAGGAACTTGGTCCTGGCCACTCCGACGGTCACGGGCAAACCGACCTGCTGGCGGACTTCACGGCGCAGGCGCTTGGCGATCTCGACCGGCGTGCCCGACAGCCGCCTCAGCCCCCGAACGTCGAGAAACGCCTCGTCGATCGACAACCCTTCGACCAGCGGTGTCGTGTCCTCGAAGACGCGAAACAGCGCCTTGCTCGCCTCGGAGTAGGCCGACATGCGCGGCTCCACGACGATCGCCTGCGGACAGAGGCGGCGCGCTCGAGCGCCTCCCATGGCGGTGTCGACGCCGTGCGCCTTGGCCTCGTAGCTCGCCGCAAGGACCACGCCCATTCCGACGATCACGGGGCGGCCGCGCAGGTGCGCGTTGTCGCGCTGCTCGACGGACGCGAAGAAGGCGTCGACGTCGGCGTGGAGGATCGTCGCCTCGGCGCTTGCGAACATACGTTCGCTTCCCTAGGCTAGCACCTCCGGAAGCTCAAAGCGGGCGAAGAGCTGGGGCGTGACGAAGGCCGTGATGTCCTTGATCCGTGTCCCTTCGAGCGTGAGGACGTCGATCGACTGGGCTGTGAAGCGCCCTGTGTCCTCGTCCTCGCTGTAGTAGGCGATGGCCGGCTGACCGTTTGCGCGAATCGGAACGGAGCGCGCCGTCGCGCAGACCTCGACCGCGTGTTTGGCGAAGCCGGCGATCGTCTCGCCGCCGCGCCACCAGCTCGCCCACGGAGGCATCGAGAACACGGCGTCCTCGGCCAGGAGCGCTCGCAGCGCCTCGACGTCCCCCTTCGCCCAGGCATCGATGTACGCCTCGACGAGCTCGCGGACTCGCTCATCGCCGACCGAGCGGAGCGTCGCCTGCTGGCTCTGCTCGGGCAGACGCTCCGTGACCGACTTGCGAGCACGTTGCAAAGCGCTGTTCACCGAAGCGACCGTGGTCTCCAGCTGCTCCGCGACCTCTCGGGCCGAGAAGCCGAGAACCTCGCGGAGGATCAGCACGGCCCGCTGCGTGGCCGGCAGGTGCTGTAGCGCCGCGATGAAGGCGAGCTCGACGGCCTCACGCCGCTCGTAGCGAGCCTCCGGCGCCGCATAGCCGTCTTCGACGCCCAGCCTCTCGTCCGGGTAAGGCTCGATCCAGACCGACTCGACGAGCGGCTCGCCCGGGTCGAGCGGATTGGTCGCCGGGCCGTGGTCGATGGGGAGCACACGCTTGGGCCGGCGCGCGATCGCGTCGAGGCAGGCGTTGGTGGCAATCCGGTAGAGCCAGGTGCTCACCGAGCTGTGACCACGAAAGTCGGGCAGCGCGCGCCACGCGCGCAGGAACGTTTCCTGGAGCATGTCCTCGGCGTCGTGGAGCGAGCCGAGCATCCGGTAGCAGTGAGCGAGCAGCCCGGCCCGGTGGTGCTCGACGATGCGGCGAAAGGCGTCCTCGTCCCCCTCGCGTGCAGCGGCGAGCAGCGTTTGCTCGGGCAGGGCTGCTACTACCATCCTCATCAGGTTAGACGCCCGCTCTGGCGAGAACTCATCGCGTACCTAAGATGGAGGCGTGGGCTCGCGACTGTGACCCCCACCCGCGAGGATCTGCGTAAGAACGAGAGTGCGCCTCCGTCGCCGCGCGGATCGACGCCGTCGCAGCCGCGCGGATCGACGCCGTCGCCGCCCCGCTTCCCTCGCATAAGCCGCGGCTGGATCGTCTTCGCCCTAGCGCTCCTGGCCTTCAACTTCTACCTGGGCTCGCGAGTGACGCAGCCCGAGTCGCGCGTCCGCGTGCCCTACAGCCCGTTCTTCCTCAAGCAGGTGAACGCGGGCCACGTGGAGTCGATCACATCGAAGGGCACAGCGATTCAGGGGATGTTCACCCAGAAGATCAAGTACGACGACAAGAAGCCGACGACACGGTTTCGAACCGAGATTCCGGCATTTGCCGACAACGACGCCCTGTCCCGGCTGCTCGAGCGAAAAGGCGTCGTCGTCAACGCACAGCCGCTCGACTCCGGGCCGCCGTTGTGGCAGAACCTCCTCGTCGGGTTCGCACCGACGATCCTCTTCATCCTCCTGCTCGTCTGGCTCATGCGCCGGGCTGGAAACGTCCAGAACATCCTCGGCTCGTTCGGTCGCTCACGCGCGCGCCGGTATCAGCCGGCCGGCGACAAGGTGACGTTCGCGGACGTCGCCGGCATCGACGAGGCGAAGGCCGAGCTGTCGGAGGTCGTGGACTTCCTGCGCAAGCCTGACAAGTACCGACGGCTCGGCGGCCGCATCCCGCGCGGAGTCCTGCTCTCCGGACCGCCCGGCACGGGCAAGACGCTCCTCGCTCGCGCGGTCGCGGGTGAGGCAGACGTCCCGTTCTTCTCGTTGGCGGCCTCGGAGTTCGTCGAGGCGATCGTCGGCGTTGGAGCGTCGCGCGTGCGGGACCTCTTCACACAGGCAAAGGAAGCGGCGCCCTCGATCGTGTTCATCGACGAGCTCGACGCGATCGGCCGTTCTCGCACCTCAGGCGTAGCGGGCTTCAGCGGCGGCAACGACGAGCGCGAGCAGACGTTGAACCAGATCCTGACCGAGATGGACGGCTTCGACTCCTCGACGAGCGTGATAGTCATCGGCGCGACGAACCGCCCCGACGTTTTGGATCAGGCGCTGCTGCGCCCCGGCCGATTCGACCGAAGGGTCGCGGTCCAGCCGCCGGACCGGACCGGGCGCGAGGCGATCCTCCGGGTGCACAGTCGCGGTGTCCCCCTTGCACCAGACGTCGATCTCGGACGCATCGCCGCAACGACGCCCGGGATGGTGGGAGCGGATCTCGCGAACCTCGTCAACGAGGCAGCGCTACTCGCCGCACGGCGGAACCACGACACAGTCACCGAGTCCGACTTCACCGACGCGCTGGAACGGATCGTGCTCGGAGCGGAACGGCAGGTGATGATGACCCCCGAAGACCGCCGACGGACCGCCTACCACGAGGGCGGCCACGCGATCGTCGGCATGCTCACCCCCGGCGCCGACCCTGTGCGCAAGGTGTCGATCATCCCGCGCGGCCTCGCCCTCGGCGTGACCTTCTCGGCACCGGAGAGCGACCGCTTCAACTACAGCGAGCAGGAGATCGAGGCGAAGATTAAGGTCGCGCTCGGCGGCCGGGCCGCCGAGGAAGTGGTCTTCGACGAGATCAGCACCGGAGCGGAGTCGGACATCCAGCAGCTCACCGAGATCGCCCGCCAGATGGTCGGCCGTTGGGGCATGAGCTTGGCGATCGGCCCCGTCGCGGTCATCCCTCGCGACGGGACGGGCCCATTCCTGCCCGGCGCCGCCGAGGTCTCGCCGGCCACCCAGCAGCGCATCGATGACGAGGTTCGGCGGATCGTCGACGAGGCGCATCAGCAAGTCGTTGCCCTCCTGAAGGAGAACCGCAGCAAGCTCGACTCTCTCGCGCAGGCGCTCTTGGAGCACGAGACGCTCGACGAGGAAGACGTGTATGCCGCGGCCGGAGTACCGCGAGCCGCAACACCGAGCGCCGGGCCACAGGCGGCAGCAGCGCGATCGCGGATCGAGAGGTAGCGCAGATGCCGCTGCCAGCCGGGACCAAGGCGCCTGACTTCCAACTTTCCTCGACGCCCGACCAGACCGTCTCACTCGCCGACTTCCGAGGTCAGCCGCTGATCCTTGCGTTCTATCCCGAGGACTGGAGCCCGGTCTGCTCCGACCAGATGGCGCTGTACCAGGAGGTGCTTCCGGAGTTCCAACGGTTCAACGCCGAGCTCCTGGGCATCTCGGTGGACGGGGTCTGGTGCCACCTTGCCTTCGCAAGGGATCGGAACCTGCATTTCCCGCTGCTCGCCGATTTCGAGCCCAAGGGCGAAGTGTCTCGGGCGTACGACGCGTATCGAGCCAAAGACGGGACGAGCGAGCGGGCTTTGTACGTCATCGACCGCGACGGAGCCGTGGCTTGGAGCTACCTCTCGCCCGTCGGCGTCAACCCCGGCGCCGACGGGATCCTCCGAGCGCTCGAGAGCCTCGACAACGAGGGCGGCTCGTGAGAACCGAGTGGCACCCTGCTCTGACGATGCCCGTCAGCGACGACCGGGATCACATCCAGGGCTCGGCTGACGCAGCCGTGACGCTGGTCGAGTACGGCGACTACGAGTGTCCGTACTGCGGTGCGGCGTATCCGATCGTCAAGGAGGTCCAGGCCCGAATGGGCGAGAGGCTGCGGTTCGTGTTTCGGAACTTCCCGATCTCGACTTCGCACCCGCATGCCGAGCAGGCCGCGGAAGCGGCCGAGGCGGCCGCCGCCCAGGGCAGCTTCTGGGAGATGCACGATGTTCTCTACGAGAACCAGAAACGCCTGCGTGACGAGGATTTGCGCAGCTACGCCGAGAAGCTCGGGCTGGACGTCGAGCGGTTCGACACGGAGCTTGCCGACCACGTCCACGCCGACCGAGTCCACGAGGATTTCCTGACCGGCGTGCGGAGCGGCGTGAACGGCACGCCGACCTTCTACGTCAACGGTGCAAGGCACGACGACTCGTACGACGCGGAGACGTTGCTCGCCGCGCTGGAACGAGCGGCCGCGGACTAAACAAGCCCTGAGCGTGCGGCCGGTCGACCGGCAGACGATTCTTGTGACCGGCGCCACCGACGGTCTCGGTCGGGCTCTCGCAGGTGAGCTCACCTCTCGCGGTGCAACGGTCCTCCTTCACGGCCGCAGCGAGAAACGACTCGAGGACACGCAGCGTGAGCTGGGCGCCGCGGCGACCTACCTTGCCGATTTCTCGTCGCTCGAGGAGGTCCGCCGGCTCGTGTCGGCGCTCGAGCGCGACCAAGAGTGGCTCGACCTCCTCGTCAACAACGCCGGCATCGGCGGCGGCGATGGGAGGCGCGAGGAGAGCGCGGACGGCTACGAGCTCCGGTTCGCCGTCAACTACCTGGCCCCGTTCCTGCTCACGAACCTTCTCTTGCCGCTGCTTCGTCGTTCCGCGCCGGCGCGCATAGTCAACGTGTCCTCCGCGGGGCAGGCGGCGATCGACTTCGACGACGTCATGCTCGAGCGTCGCTACGACGCGGTGCGGGCGTACGGCCAGAGCAAGCTCGCGCAGATCATGTTCACGTTCGAGCTTGCGGAGCGCCTGCGGGCAGAGAATGCGGGCGTCACCGTCAACGCGCTCCATCCAGCGTCGCTGATGAACACGAAGATGGTGTACGAGAGCTTCGGCTACACGATGAGCACGGTCGAGGACGGCGTCGAGGCAACGCTCCGGCTCGCGATCTCACCTGAGCTCGAGGGGATCACTGGCCGCTACTTCGACCGGCTGCGCGAAGCACGGCCCAACAAGCAGGCGGACGATCCCGAGGCCCGCCGGCGGTTGTGGCGGCTGAGCGAGGACCTGGTCTCGAAGGCCCGATGAGCCCCCTCGATATCACCCGAGCCATCCCCATCGCCAGCGGAGGCGAGTTCGATCGCTGGCTCCGCTCGCACGGGGACAGCGAACGGGAGGTTGTCGTCGCGATCTACAAGAAGGCGTCGGGCCGGCAGACCGTCACTCTCGTCGACCTGCAGGAGGTGGCGCTCTGCCACGGTTGGGTCGACACGCAGACCAAGGGCATCGACGACGAGCGCTACGCGATCCGGTTCGTCCCCCGACGTCCCGGTTCGAACTGGTCCGCGACGAACCGACAGATGGCTCGGAGATTGCTCGAGGAGGGACGATTGACGGCCACGGGTCTCGCCACGCTGCCCGGTGACCTCTAAGCCCGTGCGGCGGCGGGAAGGTGCTCCTCGGCCCAGCGGCTGATCTGCTCGAGCGCCGGTAGCAAGGCGCGGCCCGCGTCGGTGAGCTCGTACGCCACCGAGACCGGCGGGCCCTCG
>DASSXA010000377.1:0-13795 GCA_035704315.1 Gaiellaceae bacterium | reverse complement strand
GACACGTTGGGAGCTTCAGCGAAGGGATCGAGCGCCGGCCCGAGGAGGTGAACGGGCTGCACATCGGAAGCTTCGGTGACCGGGACGGCCGCGTCCACAAGCGCGCAGCGTGACCCGGACCTGATCTGCGCCGGTTGGTTCCAGCCCGGCGAGGAAACTCTCCAACGCGTCGGCGACCTTCACCATCGGCGGGACCACTTCGGCTTCAAGCGGTTCGTAGTCGAGCGGTGCAAGCCTGATGCTCAGGGCCGGAGTAGAGCGCCCAGTTCACGTCGTCGTGCTTCTTCTCACGTCCGCTGGCATCAAGAACACGAGCATCCACGCCGCGCTGGTCGATCTCGTGGGCAAACCGATTGCCGAGTCCAGCGCCCTCTGCATTCCCACCGCGTCGTACGCGCACCCCATGGCCGGTCCTGGCGCGGCCTGGCAGTTCATCAGCGGACGAGAGCCCAGGTGTCCCATATGCGAGCTGGGTTGGAAGTCCTTGGGAGTGCTGGAGCTCATCGCGCTGCCCAGCATCGACGAAGAGCGCTGGGTCCCCTGGGGTCCTAGAGACAGACGTCCTGCTGGTGAATGGCGGCGACGCCTTGTACCTCTGCCACTGGATCCGGCAGTCCGGGCTGGCGGATCACTTGCGGTCGCTGCGCGAGACGGTCTGAGTCGGGCTGAGCGGCGGGAGCACGGTGATGACCCCCAGCTTCGGGGAGGATTTCGGTCGCTGGAAGCCGCCCACCGGTGGCGACAGAGCGCTGGGCTTAGTCGACTTCTCGATCTTCCCGCACCTGGACCACGAGGCTCTGCCGGAGAACACCATGGCCAACGGAGAAAAATGGGCCGCAGGAATGCCGGTGCCCTGCTACGCGATCGACGATCAGACCGCCATCATTCACCCTGTAATGCTCGCCTGCGCCACTGTCCCTTTACGCCTGAACGTTTAGAGCACCTTGTCGGGCATGTCCTCAACGTGGCGCTCGAGCTCTAACAGAAGCGACCCCCGCGCTTGCAGGGGAGACGTAAGACGGGAGCGACAGGACTCGAACTCGCGACCTCCTGCGTGACAGTTCCACGCCATGGTCTGCCGCGAGTCCACTCCGGTCTCCGTTGGTCGCTCGTTGCGCGGCTTTCCCGGTCCTGGTCTTGCCGGCGTTCGCCGCCGGTTCCCGCCGCTTCGTTCCACGAACGTTCCAGAACGGCTGCGCGCCGGGCCGCGGTTTGCGGCCGCGATTCATATCGGAGCGACGGGCCTCGACGCCGCGACCTCCGGCAGGTCGGGCAAGGAGTGCCACGATCCTCCAGGAGGCGGCTCGGAGAAGCCCGAGTAGCAGGGAGTTCGCCTCGGCGTCGAGTTCTGGCTTCAACGACTTGGCACGCGCTTGCCCAACGGTCCCGCCCATCCTGGGCCTATCGCGCCGTCGTCTGTCAAGACAACCGAGCAAGACTGTAACCGGCCGCTGTTCGCGCAGGGGGGATCCCGGCGACCTTGTCTACCTCGTCAAGGAGGGCGAGGTCGAGATCGAGATTGTCCGCGTCAGGGACGATCGGCACGAGGAACTGCTGGCCCGCATCGGACCCGGCCGCTACTTCGTGGAGCCGGCGCCGATGTTCGGGATTCGCCGTTCTGCGACCGCACGGGCAACCCAACCGGTCGTGCGTCGTCGGCATTCATAGTGGGCGATTTTCGGCGCCGCTTCCGCGGTGAGAAGCTCTATCTCTTCCTCCGACCGCTGTCCTAAGGCGTCGCATGGACGGCCGAGGACACCGCCGTCGGCGGCGCGCGTGTGGCAAGCAGCTCGTCCTTTGCCCCCGCCGCGAGCGCCTCCTCGGCCGCGCGCCTGCCGGCGTCGACTGCCCGGTCGAGGCCGCGGAAGTCGCGTAGCGCGATGTCCTGCACCTGCGGCGTGATCACGATCCGGGCAAGGCCCCGGT
Source organism: Gaiellaceae bacterium (assembly GCA_035704315.1). Classification (GTDB taxonomy): domain Bacteria; phylum Actinomycetota; class Thermoleophilia; order Gaiellales; family Gaiellaceae; genus JACDAN01. Next base: position 11,869 of record DASSXA010000377.1, on the reverse strand, counting down.
TCGCCTCCGCGCGCGCGACGCTGCCGAGGACGGTCGCGCGAGAAAGGGTCTCGAGAATGGTCGGCAACGACGCGCGAGCGCTCGACTTCAGCTCACTGAGTGCAATCCGGCGCATCACATCGACAGCCACGACCGGCCCGGGCTCGTCGGCGACCATCAGGTCGATCGGCAGGTTGTTGAGGACGCCGCCGTCGATGAGCAGCTGCGCGCGGTGCGGGATGGGCGGCGCGAGGCCCGGGATCGCCATGCTCGCGCCGACCGCCTCGACCAGCGGTCCGTCCCGGTTCACGACCATCTGGCCGCTCAGGAGGTCGGCGCTGACGGTGAACAGCGGCCGTGGCAGCTCCTCCACGGCGACGTCACCGAAGACGCGCCGCAGCATCGACTCTGCGCGCCGCGCGCGGATCAGCGCGTAGCGCGGCAGCGTGTAGTCGCTGAACGGCGCTTTTTGCGCGACCTCGGTCCTGCAGATGTCCAGCATCCGCTCCGGCGTCCAGCCGAGGGCGACCATCGCCGAAACGAACGCCCCCATGCTCGTGCCGCCAACGCGGTCGACGGGTAAGCCCTCCGCTGCCAGCACCTCGAGAACGCCGAGATGGGCGAACGCACGTGCCCCGCCTCCTGAGAGCACGATCCCGAGCGAGCGCCCGGCGAGCCTTCGCGCGACCCGCTGCACTGCGATGCTGTCGTCTACTGGGACGACGTGATGCGCACGCGGACGGGCGGCGACGCGCCAGGCCGCCACCGCCTGCGCGGCAGGCGTGCCGAGGAAGGCGACGTCGCATCCTTCCGGCGCGCGAAGGTCCTCGGGTGGGGCCCCGGTCGCAACGAAGAGGACGCGGTCCGCCTGCCGCAGACAGAAGTCGGCCCACTCGCCGCCGTCCGGACGTGCGAGCAGGAGTACGTGCGCATGCCCGGCTTCGAGCTCGGCCAGGTCGCGGCCCCACGCATTACCTTCCCGATGCTCGACGGCGACCGTCGGGCCGAGCTCGGCAAAGGCCGCGTACAGCTCGTCCCAGAAGGCGCGGCCGTCGACACCGGGAACAGGCGCAATCGTGAACACGGTCGGCGGCATGTCAGGCTCCGCGAGGCGGCCGCTCTGCTGCAGCTGGCGCGCAAGCGCCGTCGCGAGCCCGACGCTCAGATCCTGATCGTGAGCTAGAAGGTCGAGGAACCGCTCGCTCTCGATCTCGAGCAGCTCGCTGTCGCGGACTGCCTCCACCGAGGCCGACCGCGGTGTCCCAGTTAGGACGGCTAGCTCGCCGATCGTCGCCCCGGGGCCGAGCAGGCGCGCAACCCGACGCTCGCCCTCACGCTCGACGATGACTCGCAGCCGTCCCGAGACTACGAAGAAGAGGCGGTCGGCGGCGTCGCCCTCGCAGAAGAGCCGCTCCTGCGCGAGCAGCCGAACCGGCTCGGCCGCCGCGAGTAGGTCGTCCTGGACGCGTACGGGCAACGTGCCGAGCAGCGGCGCATCGCCGAGCCGGACGCCGTCGCCCATGAACCGATTCTTGCACTGTCCGCGGGCCGCGTCTATGTGCGCGTGCACGGGAAAACTGTCGCGCTTCCGCCAGAGATCGTCTGCCAAACGATTTCGCCGCCTTCGACTGCATCTACGCTTCAAGCAGTTTGCTGCGATGCCGTGCCGCTTCCCGAGAGCGTTGATCCGGCGTGACAGGCCGGCTCGACGATCGACGACGATGGACGCGGGATCGCTGTATTGATCCGGCTTTTCGGCTCTTCCGCGATTCGAGTGCGCATGGTGAGCGAAGCCGATTTCAGACGTTTGCTGCCCGTCTGCTGCCCGGGCTCAGCTTCCCGATCCCGGTTACGGAGCTCAGGTCAGAGCCTCGGGGGGCAGTCGGTGGTAAGGATGGCAAGCGCGGCCGGGTAGCCGCCCGCCCAGGTGCGCTCGTCGAGCTCGCGGCGTCGCTGCCTGTCTCGCTGCAGCCACCATCCGGGCTGAAAGAAGCGCCGAGACGCGTCTGAGAAAATGGAGATCGATGTCGCGGCTCAGCGCCAAGGCTCGCGCCCAGCTCCCGAACAGCGCCTTCGCCTACGTCAATTCGAAAGGGCAACGACGCCTGCCGATCTACGACGAGGCACACGTTCGCAACGCCCTCGCCCGCTTCAACCAAATCAGGTTCGAGGATGACGCGGCGCGGGAGCATGCGCGCAAGAAGCTACTGACCGCGGCGAAGAAGTACGGGATCGTACCCATCGGGTTCATCGCCGGGCAGCTCGCTACCGAGCGGCTAGAGGGCGAGTCGAGGGGCCGCGATGCCGTGTCCCGCAACCTGCCCACGGGCCAGGTCACGTTCCTCCTAACCGACATCGAGGACTCCACCGGTCTTGTCCGCCGCGTTGGTGACGGCTATGCGTCCCTGCTCGGTGAAGTGCGTCGACTCCTCCGGCGCGCCGTCCAACGTTCTGGCGGCAGCGAGGTCGACGCCCGTGCAGACGAGCTCTTCGCGGTCTTCAAGCGCCCGGCCGGTGCTCTCGAGGCGGCGATCGCGATCCAACGAAGTCTGAGGTCTCGGGCGTGGCCGGACGGAGCAAGCGTGCGGGTCAGGATTGGCCTCCACACGGGCCGCCCCACGCTGACCGAGAGCGGCTACGTGGGTCTGGCCGTGCACACTGCCGCCCGCATCTGCGCCGTCGGCCACGGTGGCCAGATCCTGCTTTCGTCAGCTACCGTGCGAGCCGTCGAGGCATCGCTTCCCGACGGAGTCGGCGTTCGCCAGCTGGGGGCTCACCGTCTAGAGGGACTAGGCGATCGCGAGACGCTCTTCCAACTCGAGGCCGAAGGCCTGCTGGCGAGCTTTCCGCCTCCTCGAACCGCCGTCGAGTCTGCCGATCGGCCGCGAGAGGCGCACTGAAGCCGACCGCGATCACGCCGCGAGCAGTGTCGACGAGTAGACACGATGGATCGAGACCGGCGGTCGCAGGCGCCTATATAGTGAAAAAAACACGCTGATTTGCAGGACTTTTACAACGAGCGACGGGACTCGAGCCCGCGCCCTCCGGCGTGACAGTTCCGCGCCGTCATTTGTCGCGCGTACTCGGCGGTCTCCGTTGGTCGCCCGTTGCGCGGCTTTCCCGTTCCTCGCCTTGCCGGCGTTCACCGCCGGTTGCCCCCGCTGCGTTCCACCGACGTTCCAGAACCGCTGCTCCTCCAGCTAGCGATCTTCTGCGAGCAACCGGCGGCGTAACTGGCCTCGTAGCCGGCCGAGGGTCGTCCGGCCTGCGATCGCGAGGGCGGTAGCCGTCACCCCACCGACCCCGGCGAACTGCAGAACGGTCTCCTCGACCGGGATGCCCATTATGTGCGCGACGATCACTGGAAGATCTCCGTCGTGCAGTCGCCGCCCTGGAGCCTGACCTCGTGTGCCCGCGCGGGGCCGTCCGGGCGGTCGTGGAAGTCGACGAAGAAGTCATCGTCGATCTGAATGCCGCCGTTCGGGTCGCAGTCGATCCGGACGAGCCACGAGCGCATTTCCGGGTAGAACTGGTTGTCCCAGGTCGAGTAGAGGCTGTTGGAGACGTACAGGCGGCGGCCGTCGAAGGAGAGCTGGAGCATGTTGGGGCCGCCCCTCAGCTCGCGCGGCCCGTCGCACGGCTTCCCGATCACGCCGCCGAGCCAGAGTTGGCCGGTCAGCTTCGGGTTGCCCGGGTCGGACACGTCGTACTGGCGCACGTCGCCGTGGAGCCAGTTGGCGAAGTAGAGGAAGCGATCGTCCATCGAGACGACGAGATCAGTGATCAGGCCCGGGACGGGGAACGGCCAGCCTTCGAGATCGACGCCCTCGACCGCGATCACCTGGTCGGCGGCCCAGCCGCTGTTGTCGCGGCGGATCCGCCACATCGTGCTCGAGAGCGCCGCACCCGCGAAGCCCTGCTCCGAGTCCGGGTCGTGCTGCCAGCGGATCTCGAGCGGGACAAGTCCCTGCTCGCCGAGGTCGACCGTGTGCTCGAGCGTCCCCTTCTCCAGATCCCAGAAGTGGAGCCGACTGCCATAACGGCCCGCCGTCACATCGTCGAGGTCGAAGCCTGTCTCGTAGGCATTCGGCTCGCCGAACTCCGAGGAGACGAGGAGGTTCTTGCGCGGCTGGTACCAGAAGTCGTAGTTGAACCGCGGCGTCTCGCCGCCGTTCTCCCAGCGGCCCTTCACCTCGAATGTCTTGGCGTCTAGGACGGCGAAGCCGCCGGCGCCGTTGCCGTCGGCGTCCCCGAGCATGGAGACGACGATGTTGTCGCCGGGCATGCAGTGGACGGTGTGCGGGCGCGTATAGCCGGTCTTCGCGACCACTTCGCCGGGCTCGATCACCTTCTCGATGTACGGCTTCTTCGGGTCGTCGGCGACGTTGACGATGTGGATGCGCGACGAGCGGAACCCCGGCATGATCAGGTGCGAGCGGTCGGGCCCGTGGCACGCCGACGAGCAGCGATTCCAGCCGAAGTGGTGCAGCTCGTCGCCGACGTTCGGCATCGGCAGCTCGTGGAGGATCTCGCCCCGCCCGGCGTCCACGACGGCGAGGAAGTCCGGCGCCTCGACGCCGGTGCCCTCGTGCAGGCAGGCGAGGTAGAGGAACTCCTCCGGGGGTGCCTGCAGCGCCTCCCGCGGCGAGGCGTGGAACGACTCGGGCCTGTGGTTCTGATGCTCCACGGGAGCTCCTTTCAGATCGATCTTCGAATGGCGAGAAGTGTGTAACGGGACAAACGGCGCTCCGAGGCGAGCGCGTGGACAGTCGCGAGGAATGCCTGTAAGTCGTCGAACGTCTCCTCGCCCTCGTCCGCGATCAGCTCGGCGTGCAGTCGAGCGCGGGCCTCATGCCAGCTTGACGCCACGCGAACGACGTTCGCGGTCGTGTCGTCGCAGCGGATCAGATCGAAGCCCGCCTCCGCGACGAGTCGCTCGTCCTCGTCGCGGAGCGCGAAGACGAAGTACCCGATCGAGGCGCGACGTGCGATCTCCTCGCTGGAGAGCAGGCCGGTCACCACGACCGGGTCGGTGAACATAATCCTGCCGCCCGGCCTGAGGACGCGGTGCCAGTCCTGGAGCACGGAAAGCCGGTCGGGCAGGTGGTTGATCGCGTCGATACAGACGACGGCGTCGAACGACGCGTCCGCGAACGGAAGCGGGAACCCGGCGTCGGCTCGTACGAAGCGGGCGAGCGAGGCGAGGCCCTCGCGGCGAGCCGCCTTCCTCGCCGTCTCGATCGCGTGCGCGTTGACGTCCACGCCGACGACGTGCGCCCCGCGCGTGCGGGCGAGGTGGAGGTCGGGCCCGCCCGAGCCACACGCGACGTCCAGCACGTGCGCCTGAGGGGTCGGAACGAGCCAGTCGAGCGCCGAGTCCCACTCGTCCATCGTCAGCCAGCTGTTCTGGCCGATGTCCTCGCCGTAGGTTTCCTCCCTGACCCGGCGTCGCGCGCTCAGAGCGAAGCGTCGATAAGCGGTGTCGTAAAGCTGAACGTGCGCGGTCATCGCTCACCGGGAGAGTCGAGGAGAGGGCTTACGTGCCTGTAACGCCGGACTAACTTCGGGCTAACGCGCGGGGAGACTCGCGGCGAACGCGTGCGAGAATCGACCCGAGGTGGAGTTCCAGATCCTCGGTCCGCTAAGGGTCATCGATGGTGACCGCGACCTCACGCCAGTGCGGCCGAAACAGCTCGCGCTGCTCGCGATGCTTCTCCTCCGTCGCGGAGAGATCGTGCCGGGCGGGCAGCTGATCGAGGCGGTCTGGGGGGAGGAGCCTCCCGGGACGGCGCAGACCGCCTTGCACGGGCACATCTCGGCCCTGCGCAAGCTTCTGGGAGCAGAGTTGATCCGGACCCGCCCGCCCGGCTACCTGCTACAGGTCCCCGCGAGTGCGGTCGATCTGGCCCGGTTCGAGACGCTGATCGCGGAGGCGCGGCAGCGACTCGATCCCGAGGAGCGCTCGAACCGCCTGCGCGAGGCGCTCGCGTTGTGGCGCGGGGAGCCGTTGGCCAACCTCCGCTACGAGCCCTTCGCTCAGAGCGAGATCTCCCGGATCGAAGAGCTGCATCTAGGTGCGCTCGACGATCGGTTCGACGCCGATCTAGCGCTCGGCCGCCACCACGAGCTCGTCGCCGAGCTGGAGCCGGTCGTCGCCGCCGCGCCATTCCGTGAGCGCGCCCGCGCCCAGCTGATGCTCGCCCTCTATCGCTGCGGACGCCAGACGGACGCGCTGCAGGTCTTCCAGAGCGGGCGGAAGACGCTCGTCGAAGAGGTCGGGATCGAGCCCGGCCCGGCTCTCCAGCAGCTCGAGCGCCAGATCCTGAATCAAGACCCGTCGCTGCAGCTCGCAGCCGAAGCGCCGTCGCCGACGCCGGTGGAGGAGGCGTCGACGACCCCGCTGCCCGGAGTTGGCCGCGCGCTGGGGAGGTCCGACCTGGGGGAGGAGCGCAAAGTCGCGACGATTCTCTTCGCCGACGTGATCGGCTCGACCGAGCTTGGTGAGCGGCTCGATCCCGAGCGGCTGCGTGCGCTGCTGCGCACGTACTTCGAGGCAATGTCCGAGGTGATCGCTTCGTGGGGCGGCACGCTCGAGAAGTACATCGGCGACGCGATCGTCGCCGTCTTCGGGGTGCCGACCGTGCACGAGGACGATCCGATCCGCGCGATCCGCGCCGCAGTGGAGATGCTCGAGCGTCTCGACCAACTCAACCGCAGCTTCCAGCAGCGCCACGGCATCACGCTCGCGATCCGGATTGGCATCAATACCGGCGAGGTACTTGCCTCGGTCGGCGGAGCAGGAGATCAGCTCGTCGCCGGCGATGCAGTGAACGTTGCCGCGCGGCTAGAGCAGTCAGCCGAGCCAGGAGCAGTGCTGGTTGGAGAGCGGACGCAACTGACGGCGCGACGTTTCGTTCGCTTCGGACAGCCGACGGCTCTCGAGGTGAAAGGCAAGACAGGTGCGCTGATCGCCTACCGCGTCGAGGGCCTCTCTGCGGGCAGCGAGGCGCGCATAGCGGCGCTGCGGTCACCGCTGGTCGGGCGCGCCCGCGAGCTGAACCAGCTCAACGGGCTGTTGGACGAGACGCTGGAAACAGCGACGCCCCACTTCGTGCTCGTCTACGGACCCGCGGGAATCGGCAAGAGCCGCCTGATCGCCGAGTTCCTCGCCGGCGCTCGCGCGCGGAGCGAACTCGACATGCTCACCGGCCGTTGCCGAGCGACAGGTCGCGGGATCACGTACTGGGCCCTAGCGGAGATTCTCCGGCAGGCCTTCGAGATCTCGCTCGACGACCCGGCGGACGTGGCAGCCGAGAGCATGCTCCGCGGCGCCCGCACAGCGCTCGCCGGGCTGGAGTTGCCCGAGCAAGACCTCGCGCGAACCGTATCCGCGCTCGCAACGACGGCCGGCATACCGCTGCCGGACGACCCCCTCGGCGAGCTCGAGCCGCGTCTGGTGGTCGATGAGCTGGCGCGCGCCTGGCCGCGCTTCGCCACCGCGCTCGCGAGGAAGCGGCCGACGATCATCGTCGTCGAGGACCTCCACTGGGCGGGTGACCCGCTCCTCGAGATGCTCGCACGCCTGATCGGCCGCTCCGACGGGTCCCTCCTCATCGTCGCAACGGCCCGACCGGAGTTCGCCGCCGCGCGGCCCAGCTTCGTGGCGGGCCGTGAGGGCGCGACGGCCATTTCGCTCCAGTCTCTGACCGAGACGGAAGGGACGGCCCTCGTCGAGGGTCTGCTCGAATCGGTCGAGCTTCCCGGCGAGTTGCGGCGCGGCATTGTGCGCACGGCCGACGGCAATCCGTTTTTCCTCGAAGAGATCGTCCTCCAGATGATCGACACGGGTGTGATCGTCCGGGAGCGAGATCGATGGCGAGCATCCGTCGACAACGCCGCGATCGCGCTTCCCGACACCGTCCACGGCGTCATCGCCGCTCGCATCGACACGCTCGCCGGAGACGACAAGCGCGTGCTGCAGGAGGCGGCCGTCGTCGGACGTCGCTTCTGGCTGGAGCCGCTAGCCCGCGTCCTCAGTGAGGTGGCGGTGGCGAACGCGCTGCTCCGGCTCGAGGAGCGAGGGCTCGTCGTCGCGAGGCCGACCTCGTCGTTGAGCGGCGAGGCCGAGTACCAGTTCAAGCATGCGCTGGTGCGCGACGTCGCCTACGCCGGGCTGCCGAAGGCGCGCCGCGCGCGGGCGCACGCCGAGCATGCAGCCTGGCTCGAGGAGCTGGCCGGCGACCGGCGCGAGGAGCTGGCCGAGTTGATCGCGGCGCACTACGCGTCAGCACTCGCGGGCGAGGACGCCGACCTCGCCTGGGCCAACGACCCCGTCGGCTGGGAGACGGCGCGCACGCGTGGTTTCGAGGCCCTGCTCGCAGCCGGCGACGCCGCCCGCCGACGCTTCGCGGTCACTCGAGCACTCGAGCTCCATGAGCGCGCGCTCAGTCTCGCCTCAGGGAACGCGCTCGAAAAGGGCCGCGCGCTCGCCGCCGTGGGCGACGACCACGAGGCTGCCTATCACGGAGACGAGGCCTTCGAGGCGTATCTCCCGGCGCTCGAGCTCCTACGTGGGGAGCCGGGCGCGGACTCTCTGCGCGCGCACATCTGCCTGATGACCAGCCGGATGGCCGCGGTGAAGTGGGGCGGCTTCCGCTCGAAGCCGACGCCGGAACTGTGGGATAGCCTCGTCGACGAGGGACTTGCAGCCGCCGCTGACGACGAGACCCGCGCCTGGCTGACCGTGCTGAAAGGGAACATCGGCGTTCGCCGCATGAGGCTGAGGGCCGACGACCCACTCTCGCTCGACGAACGCATCCGGTTCGCCGAAGCCGGCGTTGATGCCGCCGAACGGCTCGACCGGCCCGAGGTCCTCAGTCAGTCCTACCGCACCTCGGGCCTGCTGCAATCGCTCGCAGGGAACTGGGACCGAACCCTCGAGCTTGCGCGACGTGACATCCGGCTTGCCGATCGGCTCGACCCCGCTGGGCAAGCGTTCGCCCTCTTCTTCAACGCGCTCTTCTTCATGGAGATCGCGGGGGAGTTCCGCCAGAGCGAGGGATACGCCGAACGCTCGCTCGAGCTCGCGCGCGGGCTTACACCGCACGAGCGGATGCATGGCACGTATACGGTCATGCACGCGCATTACCACCTCGGCGCCTGGTCGGAGCTCGACGTCCTCGCGTCCGAGCACGTCGCCGCGCTCGCGAGCGAGCCCGGGATCGGCTGTCCCTACGCGCGCGCCGGCCAGCTTTTCGCGGCGCTCGGACTTGCGCATCAAGGCCGGCTCGATCGTGCCGCCGAGCTGGCCGCCACGTTCACGCCCGACCTCGAGAAACCCGCCCTCTCGGAAGCGTTGCTTGCACGGTACCTCGTCGCCCGGGGCGACGCGGTGGCCGGACGGGACCTCGCGGAGCAGATCGTCGGGCGCCCTGTCTACGCCGAGGAAAACGCGTACGAGATCCTCGCCATGCTCGAGGCGCTCGTCGCGCTCGAGGATTGGGACGGGCTCACCGCGTTCGTGCCCCGCGCCCGCGCCTTCTCCGACGCGCTCGTGCTCGTCGAGCCGGCAAGCGACCGGGCAGAGGGAATCATCAGCGCGGCGGCGGGTGACTCGGCGACGGCCGAGGAGCGCCTGACCCGTGCGCTAGAGCGCTTCGAGCAGGTGGGCGCGGTCTTCGAGGCGGCCTTGACGAAGGAGCGGCTCGTGGCGGTTGCGCCGAACGGTCACGCGGTTCGACTCCGGCGGGAGGCACTGGCCACCTACGAGCGGCTCGATGCAGCCCCACACGCGGATCGCCTGCAGGCTTTGCGGGCCCTTGCGCGTCCGCGCTAGCGCCAGACCCTATTGACGGCGGGATTTCGCGGGTACCGGCGACCTCCCACGGGAAAGTGCGGGATATGTAGTTGCCGTTAGCGGCAACTTGGCCGGCTCGCAGAGTCGCCGTCGTGTGGTCGGCGTGGTGCCTGCTTCGGCAACGGGCTTAAGTGTCCGATGGATGGACGTGCATGACTTGTCGGGTCCTCGTGACCGAGCAGGTCGCCGCGGAGTGCGGAGGCCAAAGCCTCCACGGCTCCTTTTTCGAGCGAGACTCCTCGCCCCGTGGGCTTGTTTCGAGGCGGTCACCGGCGAAGTTTCTACGACGACGGCCTAACTGTGCTCGACCTCGAATAGCCGCCACTCGCCCGGGATGCCCTTCAACTTCGCCGTTCCGCGCTCGCGGAAGGCGATGCCCGAGCCGGCGACGATGTCCTTCACGGTGCTCGAGACGAGCACCTCGCCGGCAGCGGCCTCCGCGGCAATCCGTGAACCGATATGAACCGCGATCCCACTGACCTTCCCGTCCAGCACTTCGCACTCGCCCGTGTGGAGGCCGATCCGCACGTCCAGACCGAGCTCTCGCAACGAGTCCCTGATCGCGCACGCACAGCGGATCGCTCGCACGGGCCCGTCGAAGGAGGCGAAGAAGCCGTCCCCGGTCGTGTCCATCTCGCTCCCACGGAAGCGAACGAGGTGCCGGCGGATCAGCGCGTGGTGGCGCTGGAGGATTTCCCGCCACTGCCTGTCGCCGAGCTCGACCGCTCGTTCGGTCGAGCCCACGATGTCGGTGAAAAGCACCGTCGCGAGTACTCGATCCATCTCGACCAGATCCCATTCACCGCGCTCCCAGATGCCGCTGAGAAAGCGCGAGACCTCCCGTGCGATCTGCTCTGGTTCGACGAACCACGCGTGGTCTTCCCCCTCGAGTTCGACAAACTCCGCTCCGGGGATCGCATCGGCCATCGCCCGCCCGTCGGCGATTTCGAAGTCGCGGTCGCCTCGCCGGTGGAGCACGAGGGTCGGGGAGCGGATCGCGGAGAGGACGTGGCTCGCGTCGATTCCGACGTTCATCCGCTGCAGATCCGCCGCGGCGCGGGGACTCGCGCTCGTCCGTGCGTACCGCCGCCACCAACGACGGGTTTCCGCGTCGCGGGCCAGGCTCGGCGCGAATGCCTCCAGCAGCCCGTCCAGATACTCGTCCGCGCCCCACCGCCGTTCACGCTCTGCGATTGCGCGAAGCCGCTCGTCCCGCTCCTGCTCCGTTTGCGGCACGAAGTTCGGCTGCGTACCGAAGAGGATCGCTGCGGCGGTCCGTTCTGGGTACGTGGCCGCGAAGAGCAGCGTCATCGGACCGCCCTCCGACACTCCCATGATCGCGGCCCGCTTCGATCCCGCCGCGTCCATGACGGCGCGGACGTCGTCCATCCGGCTCTCCAGATCGGGTGCGCCGACGACGCGATCGGACAGTCCCGTACCACGTTTGTCGAAGGTGATCAACCGGCAGAACGAGGCAAGCTGGCTGAAGAACTCGGCGGGTGGCCCCTCCCAAGCGTGCTCGAGTGTTGAAAGGACGGCGCCGACGATGAATACGAGGTCGAAAGGACCGTCGCCGACGACGCCGTAGGCGATGTTGACGTCGCCGCTTTTCGCATATCGGACCTCCGGCGCGTCCACGACGGAAGTCTCCACCGCGCCGCAGACTCCGGCAAGAGCACATCCAAAGGCGCACTCCAGCCATGGCAGGTTTTCTAGACGGGAGCGACGGGACTCGAACCCGCGACCTCCGGCGTGACAGGCCGGTTCTGGGGTCACGACGATTGACGACGATTGACGCGGAATCGCTCTATTGATGAGGCTTTGCGGGTCTTTCGGGATCCGATTCCGCATGGTTGAGCGGAGCCAATTTCAGGTGTTTGCTGCCTGTTTGCTGCCCGGGCGTGCCCTTGAGATGGGTGCGTGATTCGAGGGGTCGTCTCGTGCTTGACTGACCACGTCTGATCCCGCAGCAGACAGCATTCTCTGCCTACTCGTGTAGCCGTGGCGTTCGCGCATTCCCGGCGCGGAAAGCAA
>DASSXA010000336.1:0-5507 GCA_035704315.1 Gaiellaceae bacterium | reverse complement strand
GCGTCGACCGGCGAGTTGCTCTGGGCCGTGCGTCGCTTCCTCGAGGCGCTCGCGCGAAGGCGTCCGGTCTTGCTCGTCTTCGACGACATTCACTGGGCCGAGCCAACGCTCCTGGATCTCATCGAATACCTCGCGGCATGGACGTCTGAGGCGCCGGTTCTGGTTCTCTGCATTGCGCGACCCGAGCTGCTCGAGAAGCGGCCGGGCTGGGAGCGGGCACATGCGATCAGGCTCGATCCCTTGTCGCCGGACGAATCAGCGAAGCTCGTCGAGGAACTCGCGAAGGTCTCAGACGATGTCCGCTCACGCATCGTCGATGCGGCCGAGGGCAACGCGCTGTTCGTCGAGCAGCTCCTTGCCTACGTCGTCGAGGACGAGGGAGCTGCGACTCTCGAGTCGCTTCCACCGTCGATCGACGCTCTGCTCGCCAGCCGGCTTGACCGGCTCGAGCCCGACGAGCGCGGACTGCTCGAGCGCGCAGCGGTCGTCGGCAAGGACTTCATACGATCAGCGGTCATCCACTTATCGCCTCCGAACGAGCTCCCGGGCGCCGACGGGTGCCTGACGGCCCTTCGTCGAAAGGGCCTCATCCTCACTCTCCAACCGCTTCAGTCCGACGATGACGACTCCTTCCGCTTCCATCACACGCTCATTCGCGATGTGGCGTACGCCGGGATCACCAAAGAGGGCCGGAGCGATCTTCACGAGCGCCATGCCACCTGGCTCGAGCAACGCAACGGGCCCGACGAGATCGTCGGCTACCACCTGGAGCAAGCGCACAGATTCCGCACCGAGCTGCGGCCAAGTGATCCTGAGCTCCCGGTACTTGCGCACCGTGCCGGACAGCGCTTGGCGGATGCCGGCGTTCGGGCGTTCAAGCGTGCGGACACGCCGGCGGCGGTGAGCCTGCTCGGCCGTGCGGTGTCACTGCTTCCAGGCGACGACCAGCAGCGCACGGAGGCGCTGTGCGAACTCGGCGTCGCCCAGCAGGCGGCTGGGGACGTCGCCGGGGAGGCGACGCTGATCGAAGCGGTGGCAAGTGCCGAAGAGTCAGCGGATCGAAGACTCGAGCTCCGTGCGCTGACAGAGCTTGCGTATCTCCGCCTCTTTACGGATCGCGAAGCCGACGTCAACGAGCTTCTCGAGCTCGTGCATCAGGCGATTCCTCTATTCGAGCAGTTCGGGGACGATCGTGCTCTCGGACGGGCGTGGCGACACGTCGGCTATGCGCGTGGCTCCCTCGAGGGCCGTTGTGCAGAGTGGCTTAAGGCCTCGGAGCATGCGCTCGTGTTCTACCGGCGGTCGGGCTGGTCGGGATCAGGCTGCCTTGCGAACGTGGGCGCGGCGCTTTTCTACGGTCCGACCCCAGTCTCGGAAGGGGTGGTCCGTTGCGAGGAGCTGCTGGCCGAAACGACCGACCGACTGGGAACCGCAAATGTCCTTGCCTTTCTGGGCGGCCTCCATGCCCTCGCCGACCGCTTCGACGACGCGTTTGCATTCCTGACCGAGGCCGAGACGATCTACGGCGAGCTCGCACAGGTCTTTGCGCGCGCGGACAACAGCGCCCGAATCCTCAGCCGAACGCACCGGCTCGCCGGGGATCCCCAGTCGGCGGAACGAGCATTCCGCGAATGCTGCGAGACGTTGGAACGCGCCGGCGACAACGCGGCCCTTGCGACCGTCGCCGCTGAGTTCGGCCAGTCTCTGTATTCCGAGGGACGTTACGCCGAGGCTTCCGACTGGGCCGGGCTCGCCGAGGAGCGTGTCCTCAAAGGCGATGTGGTTGCGCAGGCGTCATGGCGAGGTCTGCGCGCGAGGCTATTGGCGCAGGAGGGTCTCCACGCCGAGGCGGAGGTACTTGCCTCGAAGGCGCTCCGGATGGCCGAGCAGACAGACGCGCTCGCGCTCCACGGGGACGTGCTGCTCGACGTCGCGGAAGTCCTCCGCTTGGCCGAGCGCCACGCCGAGGCTGCGGCACACATCGAGCATGCGCTGGACCTCTTCGACGCGAAGGAGAACGCGGCGTCTGAGCGCATCGCACGTTCGTTGCTCGCCGAGTTGACGGTCGTCTGACCACGCACGGAAAGCCCCGGCTGGGGCTCTCCGTGGCCAGATGAAGTTCTCCGACTTACGGCCCACCGCCACTGCCGAACCCTGCGAGCGACAGGGCGGCCGCGACGCTGGCGAGGATGATGAGAATCTGCCTCAGCACCGCCTGCCTCCTTTCTCGGTCGATCACCAACCGAGCGTCGGAGGAGGCGGTCACGGCTCCCTAGCCGCCGACTAACCGTCGGCTAACGAGCCATGCGGTGCCCCCTGGCCGCCGGCTAAACGTCGGCTAACGAGCCATGTGGCGCCACAGGTTGTTCAGGAGCTTCTCGCCGTACGAGCGCGTCGCCGAGCCGGCCAACGTGAAGGCGCCGGCCGCGAAGACCTTTGCGCCGCGGCGGGTCTCGTAGTAGGTCATCTGGCCAGCCTTGCTCGCGCCTTGGCCGTTCTGGATCTCGGCCAGGACGACCGTGTTCCGCGGAGACGCGGCCGTGCGGCGATCGATCTCGATGCCGAACGTCCCGAACCTCGACCCGTTGCGCAGGCCGGTGCCGCGGAAGAGCCACGGCGCGGCGTGCGCGTTCCGGACGGCGTACGGCCCGCGGAGCTCGCTGCCGTAGGTGACGTACTGCACGCCGACGAGCGCCGCCTCCGGCCGCCCGAGATCGCGCCACATGGCGATCTGATGCAGCGTGTTCCCTCGCCGCTCGACCTTCCAGAAGAAGTTGTTCGCGGAGAGGAACATCAGGTTTCCACCCAGGTCGCGAAAGCGGGTCACGGCGTTGCGCTCGCGGCTCGTCACGTACTCGTGGTGGCCGGGGAAGATGATCAGCTCGTAGCGCTGACGGAGCGTTCGCCCCGTGGTGCGCTCGACATCGGTCTGCGCCAGGTAGTCGACCTCCCGCTTCGACCAGGCAAGCCAGTGCAAGAACGGGAGGTCGTAGACGCGGAACCGCATCGGCACGCCGTGGTTCAGATGTGGACGCGCGACGCGGACGGTGTGCCGCCGACGGTCTGCGTACCAGGTGTCGGCTGCGCCGTCCCCGTCGTCGTCGCGGAAGTTGTACGCCTGCCACGTGTTCGTCGGCATCACGACGGCCACGCGGTGTTTGCCGAGCCGGCGCGGGCGCAAGACGAACGGAGCGAAGGCGACCTGGCGACCGGCCCGCAGCCGGGCGAAGTACATGCCCGTGTCCCAGTCGCCGATCCGGATCGTCAGGCGCGTCGCGCCTGCGTACTCCCGTTCCTCCGAGACCGGGATCCCTCTCATCTCATCGTTGCCGCGAGTCCTTACGGTCTCGGGCCCGGTCCGAAAGATCTGCACCTTTACCCGCTGGGGCTTCCCCCAGAGGCCGAGGCCGGCCGATTCGCCCGGCCGGTAGCTGTCGCGGGCGAAGGCAGCCTCGAGCTTCCCGCTGCCGTCGGCGGACGCGAGGGTGAACGACGCGCCGCCGCGGTCCGAGGTCAAGTGGGCCCACAGGTTGCTCAGCAGCCGCTCCCCGAAAGGCCGCGTCGCCGAGCCGGCCAGCGTGAACGCCCCGGCAGCGAAGACCTGTGCTCCCACACGGGTGCGGTAGTACGTCATCTGGGCGCTCAGGCCGCGGCCGTAGAGGTTCGTAATCTGCGCGACGACTCGCGTCCCGCGAGGCGAGCTCGACGCCGTCTTGTCGATTTCGATGCCGAACGTTCCGAAGCGTGACCCGTTGCCGAGGCCCATTCCGCGCCACAGCCAGGACGTCCTCGCGACCTCGGTGACCGTGAACGGGCCGCTGCGCCCACTGTTGTTCGCGATGTACTGGACGCCGATGAGCGCCGCTTCGGGGCGGCCGAGATCGCGCCACTGCGCCACCTTGACCATTCGATCTCCGCGGCGGTCGATCCGCCAGAAGAAGTTGTTCGCCGACAGGAACATCAGGTTCCCGCCGAGATCGCGGAAGCGCTTCACGGCGTTGTACTCCCGCGTCGCGACGTACTCGTGGTGGCCGGGGAAGATCAGGAGCTCGTACGCCCGCCGGAGCACCCGCCCGTTCGTCAGCTCGAGGTCGCGTTGCGCCAGGAAGTCGACCGCACGGTCATTCCGCGAGAGCCAGTGCAGGAACGGCAGGTCGTAGCGGCGGAAGCACAGCGGGACGCCGCGATCGAGCTGGGGCCTGCCCATTCGAGCCGTGGGCTGCGACCAGTGCGCGTACCAGGTGTTGCCCCAGCCGTCACCGTCGTCGTCGTGGAAGTTGTAGGCCTGCCAAGTGTTCGTGGGCATGACAACTGCTACTCGGTGCTCGCCGAGCCGCCGCGGCCGGACGATGAACGGCGCGAACCCGGCACGGCCATCGTCTGCGATCAAGCGCGCGAAGTAGACGCCGCTCGCCCAGCGGCCGATCTCGAGCCCGAGTGTCTGCGGCGCGTTGCGACGCCGAGTCCAGTCGTACCGCCGCGGTCCGGTTACGGGAACTCCCTGCATCTCGGCATTTCCGCGCGTCACTTCGTGCTCCGGACCGACACGGAACAGCTGCAGAGTCAGGTTCTCGGCGTCTGCAGCAACGCGTAGGCGCCCGAGCTGTCCGGGCCTGTAGCTGTCGCGACCGAACGCCGCGTCGACGCCGAGCACACGGATTGCAGGCGTCTCCTGGTGAAGGCGCGGAGCCGCACTAGGAGTCCCGTACGTGTGGCCGCCGACGCGGATGTACGTGAGGTACGTGCGAGCCGGCGTGTTCGACGCCGGAGCCCAGAAGAGCGTGTGTGGCCCGGCCCCGAGCCGGTAGGTCTGGCGGTAGATCGGCTTTGCGCGCCGCTCGGTCTTCGCGACGACGAGCGTGACGACCGACGGCTTCGCCAGCCGCACGTGGATCGCGGCCCGGTCGCGGATGCCGTCGCCGTTCGGACTGATCGTCGTCAACAGCCGACGGTCGCCGGCGAACGGCCGGCCGCCGTTCGAGGTGGAGAGCGCGGCGAGCGGGCTAGCCGCCTGTCTCGCCGAAGCCGACGCTGTTGTGGAGACAAGAGCGAGCGGCAGGACTGCGAGGGCAAGAAGTAGGGACTTCGGGGCCATTTCCGGCCTCCTCTCGGTCGTGGACGGACCGAGGCTCGGAGGGGCCGGTCACGGCTCCCTAGGCGCCGACTAAGCGCCTGCTAATGGCTTTGTTTGGCCGAAGTTAGGGCGTCGCGCGAAGCTGAGCGAGACGCTTCTCACCGAGCTTCACGAGCTGATCCATGCCGCCACAGACTCGGCAGTCATAGGTCTCGACGGAACCGCGTTTGCCGCCGGTGGCAATGCGATAGCCGTGCGGTGAGAAGGCCGCAGCGGTCATCTGGTCGTCGCGTCCCTTAATGCGGAGGATCCGCTCTCCACTCTCCGCATTCACGATGCCGGCGACTCTTGGTCCGGCGATGACGACCCAACGGCTGTCGGCGCTGAAGTCGGCGGCGTTGACGGTCGAGGCATGTGACAACAGCCAGATCTG